>CAUTGT010000018.1:0-10808 GCA_963537735.1 uncultured Actinomycetaceae bacterium
GGCGTCGACCCCCTCGACGCGAACCTGCGCCGCGTGGCTGCGCGCCCCATGCCGGCGGACGGCGGCTTTGCGTTCACCCACGACGGCGGCGACTTCACGGCCGCCGTCCACCGCTGCACCGGTGTGGGCAAGTGCCGCGCGGGAGTGTCCGGCACCTTCATGTGCCCCTCCTACCTGGCCACGCGCGAGGAGAAGGACGTGACCCGAGGGCGCGCCCGTATCCTCCAGGAGGCCGCAAACTCGCAGCTCGTCAAGGCGATCGACTCCCCCGAGGTCCTGGAGGCCCTCGACCTGTGCCTCGCCTGCAAGGCCTGCTCCGCCGACTGCCCCGCCGGCGTCGACATGGCCCGCTACCGCTCCGAAGCGCTCTTCCGCACCTACCGGGGCCGCATGCGTCCCCTCAGCCACTACACGCTCGGCTGGCTGCCTCGCCTCACCCGCGTCACCGCGCGCGTGCCCGGCCTGGCGACCGTCGCGAATGCCGTCATGTCCGTGGGTCCCCTGCGCTCGCTCGCATTCCGGATCATCGGCCTTGATCCTCGCCGATGCATGCCGCCCCTCCAGTCCGGCACCTTCACCGCGTGGGCTCGCAAGCGTTCGCTGCTGGCAGGCAGCGTTCCCGCCGCAGCACCGTCGGATCCCGCCACCGGCGCCCGCGAGCGCGGGGGCGCCCAGGCCTCGTCCGACTCCACCCGCGAGCGCGAGGGGGCCACTGCCTCGTCGATGGCGGCCTCCCCGATCCTGAGCGGGCCGCGCGACCCCAGCGGGCGGCCGTACGCGCTCGTGTGGGCGGACTCGTTTAGCCAGACCCTGGATGATGCGGGTGCGCGCGCGGTTGTTGACGTGCTCGAGGCGAACGGGTTTGCGCCGATCGTCGCGCCGGACGCGTGCTGCGGCCTGACGTGGATTACGACGGGTCAGCTGACGGGTGCGAAGAAGCATTTGGCGTCGTTGCTGGGCATTCTTGCTCCTTTCGCGGCGTCGGGGATCCCGATCGTCGGCGTCGAGCCGTCGTGTACGGCGGTACTGCGCGACGACCTGATGGATCTACTGCCCGAGGACCCGCGTTCGGCGCTCGTCTCTTGCGCGACGCGCACCCTCGCCGAGGTGCTGTCGGCCGTGCCCGCGTCCGCACGACGCCTGCCGAGCCTGGAGGGCGTCGAGATCGTCGCGCAACCCCACTGCCACCACTACTCCGTCATGGGGTGGGACGCGGACCAGGCGCTGCTCGAGTCGCTAGGGGCGCGCGTGAGGAGGCTCGAGGGCTGCTGCGGCCTGGCCGGGAATTTCGGTATGGAGGCGGGCCACTACGACCTGTCCGTGGCCGTCGCGTCGCATTCTCTGCTGCCGTCCCTGTCGGCGCAGCCGGATGCCGTGTACCTGGCAGACGGATTCTCGTGCCGCACCCAGGCCGCGCAGCTGGCGGGCCGCGGGGGCGTCCACCTGGCGACCCTGCTTGCGGGGCGTTCCACCTGAATTCTGGCGTCGATGAGTGGCGCCACGGGTATTCCGGGCACCGTCGGGCCACGCTGTGGGGCCAGCCTCTGACCCGGCCGCTTGGTGTGCCCTGCTGGGCCGGGCTGCGCCGTGGGCGGCGGCCCGCCCGCGAGCCGTCCGCGCTGCGAGCTTCGCTCGGCGCGTCGGCTCGTTGTCCGGCCAGGCCCCGCCACCGACCACGGGCACCGCAGCCAGGCCCTCCGGCGCCCTCCACACCAGTGGGGCCTTCGCGGCTGATGTTGCTCTGCGCGTCATCCCAAAGCCCTACCAGGCCCCGCTAGCACCTACCAACGCGACAGCCGGACCCATCATCCTCATTTCTACTTGTTCCTAAGTGGTGTAACACCACTTAGCCGGGTATTACACCACTTCCCAGGCAGTGTAATGCTCCCTAACTGGTGTAATGCTCCCTAACTAGTGCATCACTCATCGTGCGTGGACATGAAAACGCCGGCTCGAACCATCACAGGCAGCAGTCGGCAAAGCCCACAACGCCTCGGCACACTCAGGGATGGCAATTTGATGCGGACGAAGCAGCTGAATTGCCCACGCACGTAACGCAGCGAAGTCTTCGTAGTCCCTCCAAGAGACCCTGTGGATCCTCCAACCAGCACTACGCAAGTCGTTTTCGCGCTGGATCCAGTCACGCTTCGCCCGCACGAACTCGGCGTCATCCTTGCCAAGTTTTCCGATGCCATCAAACTCGAAGATAATCATGAGTCCCGGAATCGCTATGTCCGCAAAGTAGCGGCGCCCGTTGATGACGATCTCAAACTGGGTCACAACCTCGAAGGCACTCACCGACTTGAGAACCCACAGCAGTGCTGCCTCGGCTGGGTTCTCGCACCCCGGATCAGCGGCGGCTATCAAGCGCTGTGCCCGTCCGTAGGGGACGCATTCCTTTTGCTGCCGATACAGATCCAAGCATTCAAGCATCTTGCTTCGAACGCGTTCAGCTCGTTGCCTGCTTTCTTCCTGGGATAGCACCACGAACCGAGACTCGCGGTGCAATGCCATGCAAATTGCCACGAATCCACTGAGGCGTTCCGAATAACAAGCCATACGAACCGCGGCCTCAACGACAGATTCACATCGCAACCGATCAACGATCTCGACACTGCGTTCACAAGGTTGCTTCACTGTCGAACACACGAACGTCGCAGGAATAGTCACCGTTTGCATGGTGACCGCCGGCATTGAGCGCCGCCCATGCCGCGACCCGCACCAGATCACGACATCGGGATTTGCCTCCCACAGTGGTATCGACCGCGCAACGAATGAACTAGCACCTACGAATACCGGGGAGCAGGAGCTACTGTCACTCACAACAAGTAATCGAGCCCTAGCGACGAGAGCCCATATCTCCCAGTAGGTCATGGGTGGACCTGATCGATGGATCGTGACGTAGCGGCCACGCTGGATACGAATCACGTTGCCTGCCGACAGATCACTTACTGAAGGCCGTCCATCTGTCGAAGACCGAATGACGGTCAGCGATTGAGCGTTCATATGCCCATCATTCGCACGACAACAAACTTTGTCACGACCTGAGAGCAGACCTGTGGATAGAGACCAGTCGCTGCAAAGGTATGTGGATAACCGCCACTTTCGCAGGCATCTGCGAGCACTACAAGCGCAATCGGCGGTCAACATCAGCCAGACGTCCGCATATGAGCTTGTTCCTAAGTGGTGTTACACCACTTAGCGGGGTATTACACCACTTCCCAGGCAGTGTAATGCTCCCTAACTGGTGTAATGCT
Source organism: uncultured Actinomycetaceae bacterium (assembly GCA_963537735.1). Taxonomy (GTDB): domain Bacteria; phylum Actinomycetota; class Actinomycetes; order Actinomycetales; family Actinomycetaceae; genus Pauljensenia. The sequence continues at coordinate 3,258 of CAUTGT010000018.1, forward strand.
CCCTAACTGGTGTAATGCTCCCTAACCAGTGCAGAACTGCCCGCCACATAACGCAGTAATCGAAATAGACACGCAAAGGCTTGGCAACAACTACTCACTCCCCCGTTGGACTCAACCGCGCGACACCCCGACTCAATCCACATGTGGCGGACACATGACCTCAGCCCTGCGCATCAGCAGAAGTACAACTGTGATGACGCGCCAGCTCTCAGGACCCCACCCGCACCAGGCCCACAACCTGCGCCGAGGCAGGGGCGCCCGTCACGCGGGCCCAGCGAGCCACGACGTCAAGGACATCGATAGACGGATCGACGAGCAAAGCCGTCGACAGGGCTTCTGCCAGCACTCCCGACGAGGCCACGACGCTGACTTGTCGTACACCTGCACGAGCGGGGTATCCCGTGCGCGGATCGATGATGTGATGGTCGAACACTCGACCGCCACCCGGGGGTGTTTCACGCGATGTTTCACGCGCGCTACAATCCGACACGGGCCCAGCCAGAGGACCCGGCACGGAGCCAGCCACACGCCCCGCCACAGGATCCGCGCGCACCCCGCCCAGCGGCCCCAGGTTGTCACCAGACGTCGACAGGGACGCCATGTCACCTGCAGGCAGCTCCACGACGCCAGCGACCGACGTGGGCCCGCCGTGAGGGTCGCGCAGGCCAGCGCGCCACGAAGAACCGTCGGCGCGAGTCCCGAACACCGACACCGACGACGTCCCCACTGACACCAATACGCCGCGCGCCCCCATGGACACCGCCAGGTCGCGGCACGCGTCGGCGGTGTATCCCTTCGCGATGCCGCCCAGGTCGAGGCGCGGGCTGGGCGCATCCACACCGCCCACGGACTCACCGGGGATCCCCATCGCCCAACGTCGTTCGCCAACGCGCGACAACAAGCCCCACGACGACGCGCGCAACGCCGCCTCGACAGCATCGGCAGCAGGCGCGGGAGGCAACGGTGCACCCGCGACGTACGCGGCCCGCATCGCCTTAACATCCCAGGCGGCAACGAGCGGCCCGATCAGCGGGTTGAACGCTCCCCCGGTCGCCTCCGCGAGCGCCAGCGCATCACGCAGCAGCCGGTCGCTTTCTTCACTCACGACGAGGCCGGGGCCCGCCTGCGCGGAATCGGCCCGGCAGTGGGAAGCACCGCCACCGCCCCCAGTCGAGGCGACAGCGGCATTGAGCCGCGACACCTCAGACGACGGCCGGAACACGCTCCACATGTCCTCGTGGCGCGCTACGACCTCGACAACAGCGTTGACGATCGCCATGCCGTCCCCACCCCAGCCGATGATGTCGACGCGGGTACCCATCGCGGGGAAGGAGGAGCGCCACGTGGGCGCGTTCCCCGCGGACCCGGCCACGGCCTCGTCCCCCGGGGTGCCGGCAAGGCGCGCGGGCTCAGTCGTCGGAGCCTCCGAGGTCCTTGTCGAGGTCGCCGTCCTTGGTGGCATCGTTCAGGCCGGGGATGTTGATGTCGTCGGCGCCGTCGGGCGAGACGCCCTGGGCGGCGGCGATGGCGCGGATGGCAGCCTGCACGAACTGCTGGTGGGCGACGGTGGCGCCGGTGATGACATCGACCTTGGCGGGGTCGCCGACCTTGGTGAGGTTGTCGGAGTACTCCTGGTAGGAGGCGACGGCGGCCTGCGCCTTCTTGTAGTAGTCCTCGTTGAAGACCTCGCCCGAGGAACTCTTGCCGTATTCGGCACCCTTGTCGGTGCCGTCGGCCAGCGTCGTCTCGTAGGAGGTGGCGGTGATGCGCCCGCCCTCGACGGTGATCGTGATGGTGCCGACGGAGCCCTGGTCGTCGGGGTTGGACTGCGCGGTCCAGGTGCCGTCGCTCATGGGCTTGGTCATGTCCAGGCCGGTGTTGGGCGCGCACGCGGCCAGGATGGTCGCGCCGAGGGCCCCAAGGACCGCATGCGAGGCGGGGGTCACCCAGCGGGATCGAGTATCGGCCGTAGTGGGCGTGGTCATCGCACCTTGTCCTTTCCGCTGCGCGCATCACCCTCGCGGCCGGGCACAACCAGGCCGGAGGCGCGCTGTTCAAAGTCATGGTCGTGCCAGGTTTCCTTGACGACCTTACCGTGGTCGAGTCGGATTTCGCGCTGTCCCTGTTCGGCGACGAGCGCGTCGTGGGTGACGACCATGAGGGTCGTACCGTCCTGGTGGAGCTGGTTGAACAGGTCGAGGACGATCTCCTCGTTGGTTTCGTCCAGGTTGCCGGTGGGCTCGTCGGCCAGCAGCAGCTTGGGGTAGTTGATGAGGGCGCGGGCCACGCACACGCGCTGCTGCTCTCCACCGGAGAGCTGACGCGGCAGGTGGGTGGCGCGGTCGGCGAGGCCGACGCGGTCGAGGGCCTCGAGGGCTTCCTTCTCGTCGGGCATCGAGTGGTAGTACTGGGCGACCATGACATTTTCGAGGGCCGTCAGGTGGCCGATGAGGTGGAACTGCTGGAAGACGAGGCCGATGGTGCGGCAGCGCACCTCGGTGAGTTCGTCGGCGGTTAGGTCGGAGATGTCGTGCCCGTCCAGCATGACGGTGCCCTTGGTGGCGGTGTCCATGGCGCCAACGATGTTCATGAGGGTGGTCTTGCCGGAGCCGGAGGGGCCGACGATGGAGACCCACTGGCCGCGCGGGATCTCGAGGGACACATTGTCGAGGGCGTGCAGGTCCCCGTAGATCTTGGAGACGCCCTCGAGGCTCAGCAGCGCGTCCGTGGGGGCCGACGAGGCCGGGGTGGCGGTGGAGGTGGTCATGGTGACTCTCATTCTCCGCGCAGGACGAGCGCGGGGTCGACGGCCAGTGCGCGGCGCACGGGCGGGAGGCAGGCGAGGACGGCGATGAGGATCGAGCAGGCGATCGTGCCGAGGAGGATGACGGGGTGCAGCGAGATGGATCGGTGGAACACGGAGGTGGAGATGAGGACGGCGAGGCCGTAGCCGGCTCCCGCCCCCAGGATGCCTCCGATGAGCCCGAGCATGATGCCCTCACCCATGAACTCACGGGTGATGGATCGGGAGGTAGCGCCCAGGGCCTTGCGCAGGCCGATCTCGTTGCGGCGCTCGGTGACGACGGCGATCATCGTGGTGGACACGCCGATCATGGTCAGCGCCAGCACGATGACGGTGATGACGACGAGGAGGGAGCGCAGCATCGCGAGGACGCCCGTATCGGACTGGGCGAGTCGGCGCACGGTCTGGGCGTGAATCTCGGGGTTCGCGGCGTTCATCGCGTCGGCGATGGCGCTCAGCTGATCACCCTCCAGCGCGATCGAGTACTCGGCGAGCGACACGGTGCCGCTCTGTCCGGTCAGGGCGCTCATGTCCTGGCTGGACATGTACACGTATCCGTCTTCGTTGCCGCCGGTCTTGAGGATGCCGGACACGGTCAGGGTGACGGTGCGCGGATCGACCTTCAGGCCCGAGGCCGGGGCACCGGACTGTACCTGCGCGCCCTTCGAGGACGCGCCGGCGTCCAGCTGGCTCACCGTGATCGTGTCCCCGGCCTTGACGTCAATCGTCGAGGCGACCTGCTCGCCCACGAGGACCTGTCCCGTCGCCGCGGGCCAATCACCGTCCACGAACCAGTACGGGTTCATGGCGTGCACGGCCTCCAGGTCGGCGCCGCCCGCCACATAGGGCTGGTCGTTGATGGTGACGGTCTCGTAGTCGAACGCGGCGGATCCGACCAGAGCGCTCGCGGGCACCTGGGCGGTCGCGGCAGCCACGGCCTCGTCCGTGATGGGCACGTCCCCGGCGGGGGTAACGACCAGGTTGGCACCGTAGGAGCGGATCTCGCGGGCCAGCTGGGCCGGCACGTCGACGGCGATCGTGACGAGGCCGGACAGTGTGGTCGCACCGATGGCGACGGCGAGGATCGCGATGAGGACGCGGGAGCGGCGGCGCAGGATGGAGGAGGTGACCATCCGCCAGAACATTGCTCGTCTGGACATGGGCATCACCTTCCGTGCAGGACTTCCGCCGCGTTGAGGCGCAGCAGGTAGCGGATCGCCGGGATGGAGGCTCCCAGGACGACGAGGATGACGAGGACAGCGACGAGGCCGACGACGACGGGCACGAAGGAGATCGACGAGTGGAAGACCATGTAGCCGATCGCCTGGGCCAGCGCGAGGCCTCCGCCGTAGCCGAGGACGCCACCGACCAGACCAACGATGACCGTTTCGGTCAGGAACAGGGCGATGATCTGCTTGTCCTTGGCCCCCACGGCCTTCATGAGGCCGATCTCGCTGGAACGCTCCATGACGCCTGCGGTCACCAGGTTCGCAATGGCCAGGGCCGAGGCGATGAGCGCCAGGACGGTCACGAGGACCATGAGCAGCTGGGTCTTTTCCAGGATGACGCCTTCGGACTGGGCGACCTGGCGGACCGGGCGGGCCACAGAGTCCGTCATGACTTCCTCGATCTGGAAGGCGATCGAGGAGACGTAGGCGGTGCAGTACCAGGTTTCCTTCTCGGATACGCTCAGCGAGTTCGGGTTCTTCGCCGCCTTACGCGCCAGGTCGTTGTCGGGCGTGGTCAGGGCGGAGACCTCGACGCTGCCGACGACGCCCTCGCGGTTCAGGAGCGCCTGGGCCTGCGGAAGCTGGATGAACACGCCGCGGTCGGCATCGTCGCCGCTGGTGAGGATGCCGCGCACCGTGAAGTCGCGGGTGATGCCTTCGCGGGTGAGGGTGACGGTGTCGCCGACCGTCAGGCCGTGGGCGGCCGCGTAGGTGGTGCCGACGAGGGCGCCGTCCTCGTCGCCGTCAGCGGGCCAGGAGCCCTCGATGCCCCACCAGCCGCGCAGCTTGTCGAGGCCGGTCTCGACGCTCTCACCGGTGGCCAGCTCGAGGTGGTGTCCAAACCACGTGCCGGTCGTGGGCACGTGCTCGCCGGACGCGTCGGTGGCGGACACGCTCAGCAGGGGCGCGAAGTCGAGGATGTTGTACGTCCAGAAGATCGTCTTGATGTTACCCAGCTCGTCCTCGCGCAGGTACGAGCGGGCCTCGGTGGCCTCGCCCGTGGCGTACAGGTCGTCGAGGACGGCCGCACCCTGCGGGCGCACGACAATGTTCGCGCCGTAAGACTTGAGTTCCTGGTTGACCTTGTCGCCCACATTGAACATGACGGAGAGCATGGAGGTGGCGACGCAGGCGCCCAGCGCGACGGTCAGGGCGATCATGAAGTGGCGGTTGCCGCGTCTCGTGAGGGCACCGCGGAGCATTCGGAAAAACACGCCTACCCCTTACTTCGCGAAGATGGAGGCCGAGGCCTCGAGGGCCGAGATCGGCACGGTCAGCGTGCCGTTGGAGACCTTGTAGTCGATGGGGATCGGGTTGCAGCCGCCCTTAAAGCCGATGGTCGCGATGTTCATCGCCACTTCACACAACTTGCAGATGACCTTGCCGTCCTTCTCGTAGTAGCCAGACGGGCCGCAGATCTCGCACGCGTCCAGGCCCACGCCGAAGGAGGAACCGGACTTCTGGATCACGATGAAGCGCACCTTCACACCGCCCGAGGTCGTGTACTCGAAGCGATGCAGGTGGCCGTCGGAGATGTCGGCCAGGTTGACGCTCACCTGGTCGTCGACGACGCTGAAGGACTCGGGCGGGGACAGCTCGATCTCCTGGCTGCCGTAGGCGACACCGACGGTGATGAGCAGCGCACCGCACAGGTAGCCGAGGGCGGCGGTGCCGGCCATGGACTTGTAGAGGCGCGAGCGCGCGCGGCCCAGGCGTCCCTCCGCCGGGTTGGCCCCGACGGTCGGAATAGAGCGCGAGGCCAGCCAGGTCAGGACCACGACGGCGCACAGGGCCAGGCCTGCGGCGATCGTGAAGACGGCCTCGTGGTTGATGAACCACGACATGACCGCCCACGTTTCCTTGCTGGTTGAGATCCAGCGCTTGGCCTTGAGGATACGCACGACCATCAGAGAGTGGTTGGCCAGCAGGGCGATCAGGATGAAAGCCGCCGGCCACACGCGGTTGTTCCACGAGCACAGGCGGTAGGACACCCAGGCGACGAAGCAGACGAGCGCCCACGCCAGCACGTATCCGACGAGCGCGAGGACGACCGGGGTCGAGTAGATCTCGACGCCGCCCGAGAGCATCATGACGGCCTGGTTCATGGCCGTGGGGACTGCGCGGAACAGGGCGGCAGCGATGTAGAGGGCACCGACGATGCGCACGAGGTTATCCCCGCTCACCGCAGTCTCCATCGACGAGGCCGCCCGGGCCTCGTCGTCCGCATCGCCGGGCAGGAGGGAACGCACGCGGCGCGAGCGCACCGCGATGAGCGCGAGGAAGAGAACCGCGAGGACGATCGCGACGGGGAGGGTGAACAGGCCGACGGTCTGGCGGTTCACGGACTTGGGGGCCTCAACGTTAATGATCGTCAGGGCCAGGGAGGAGACCATGCCCAGGCCGATGCCGGCCCACACGGCGACCGAGCGCGCCTTCTTACTGCGGCGACCACGCCCGGCGGCGGGCATGAAGCGGATGACGGCACCGAGCGCGAGCATCGTCAACAGCAGCGTCAGGGTTGCTTCACTCATCTGCTGAAGCATTGGCTTTCCTCCCGAAATAAAGGTTCACCGAAGTCGTAGCTACGGTGTCGATTCTAGTCCCCTCACGGGGCGAGGGCCGAGGCCAGCGGTCCCAAAAAAGAACCACCGCCTCGGCCCCGCAAAGAGTGCGCGTCAATCACCAGGAGACGGCCGTGGGATCCCACTGCCAATCCGGGAACTCGGCGACGAGCGGCTCGGTCCAGAAGCGGCCCTCAACACCCGTGGTCTTGTCGGTGTGCAGCAGCCACACGCTGGGGGGCTTGATCATGAAGGACACGTCGTAGGTGCCGGCGTCCAGCTTGGGCAGGTTCAGGCCGTAGTGCGGGCCGTCGGACGCGTTCATCGGCATGAGCGTGCCCTCCTGGACGACGTTGCCGGACTTGTCCTTAATCGCGTAGTCCACGGTCAGACCGGGCACGAAGTCGCCGGCGCCGTAGCCGAGCTTGTTGTCGGCGGCGGCGGCGATGTCGGCCTCAATGTGCATCGAGGAATCTGCGGCGGGGGTGCCCACCTGGGGCTCCATCTCGACGGGCTGGAAGTAGACGCCACCCACGACGAGGGGGCCGACGTGGACCTCGTCGCCGAGGGGCTGCTCTTCGAAGCCAGCGTCCTCGCCGGGGGCGGGAGCGGCAGAGTCAGCGGCGGCCGAGGACGAGCTCGACGGCTTCTCGCTGGAGGACGAGGAAGAGTTGTTGGAGCAGGCCGCCAGAGTGCCTGCGAGGGCCAGCGTGGCCAGGGCCGCGCCGACGCGGAACAGAGAGCGCTTCATGGTGATGATCTCCTGTGCGTGTTGGATGGATGAAACGTCGGTGTCGCTCGAGAGGAGTCAGTCCTCGGCCCGCGACTGGGCGGCGGCCTCGCGGGCGAGGCGAGCTTTTCCGAAGAAATAGAGACCGACGATGATGGCGAGAACGATGGCTTGCGCGGCCAGGTTCTCCACTCGGGGGTAGATCCCCAAGAGGTCAATGGTGGGGAA
>CAUTGT010000019.1:0-10705 GCA_963537735.1 uncultured Actinomycetaceae bacterium
AGCCGGATTCGACCGAGCGAACGGCTCCTGCGCGCACCCCGGGGATTCGCGACAGGGCATCGCAGGTAGCCCCGTCGATGCCGCCTTGCGCTTGGAGGACGCGCACCGATCCCAGATGGGCACGAAAAGAGGCTGCCTCAACGCTGAGGGAACGAAGCGAGAATGCATCGGCGCAGATCGCGCCTCCGACCAGGGCGGTGGCCAGAACAGTCAGCATCCCGACGCGGGCCGTCCCGCTCAGGCAGTCCCTCCAGACCTCGGACAGGAGTGCGCGCCACGAGAGTGTGCTCATTGCTGTTCCTCCTCGTCCTGGAAGTGGGCGAGGTCAATGATGGCGTCGCACTGCGCGCGAATCGACGGATCGTGCGTCGCGATCACGACGCTCACCCCGTCCTCGCGCAGCGAGCCGAGCGTGGAGGCGATATCGCGAGCCGTGGACTGGTCAAGCTGCGCGGTCGGTTCATCGACGAGGAGAAGGGTGGGGGCGCAAGCGAGCCCGCGCGCGAGGAGCACACGCTGAGCCTCGCCACCCGACAGATCCCGAAAAGAGCGCTCCGCGAGATGTGCCAGGTTGAAGGCATCAAGGAGCCGGTTCGCCTCGACATCGGCCTGCGCTCGGCTCATGCCGCGGGCCAGCAGGGGCAGCGCCACGTGGTCGATCGCGCTGCGCGCGCGAACGCCGAACGGGTTCTGGAAGACCCACGCAATGCGGGGCTTCTGCTCACCAGACGGATGGGGGACGCTGATCGTTCCCTCGGCTGGAGCGTCCCATCCCGCGATCAGCGACAGCAGCGTTGATTTGCCAGAACCGGACGGGCCGATGATGGCGGTGAGGGCGCCGTCCTCGCAGCGGGCGCTCAGATGGCGAAAGAGCCATGGGGTTGCGGCGAACCTGTGCCCGACGTTGTCTAGCTCGACGGACATGAGCGTCCCTCGACGGCGGTGTCGACGGCGGAGAGTGGGGTAGCTGGCAGGACGTAGGTTCGGCCAAGCTGAGAAGAAACGATAGAGACGGGAATCGGCGTGCCGCTTGCAAAGACGCACGCAGCCGTCGTATCTCCGATCACTGAGGACGGTGGGACGACCGTGACGGTGATGGGAGCAGCGAGCTTCCAGGAGACCGGCAACTGAACAGGTCCATCGCTGCTCGGGGCGGAGCGGACGAAAGTCGCGTATTCGCTGGAGGACAGGATCGTCGCCGTCAGAGTGGGGTCGGTGATCACGCCATCAGCGGGAACGGGGTAGTCCGTGCCCCCCAGGGTGATGACGTGGTCCGCGGGATAGGCGTCCGGCGGGACGGAGAGGCGCAAAGCGTCGCGGGAGTCCTCAAGGGCGAGGAGAACAGTGCTCGTATCGACGCTGTCACCCAGGCGAACGGGAACTGACGAGGGGGTGACGGTCGGCGAGGGGATCCACAGGACGCGAGAGACCTCGATGCGGGAGGGAACGCCACCAGCTCCGTCGTTCACGCCCATCGCCGAGGCCAGGGCCGCTCGCGTGGCGGCCGTGACCCGCTGAGATTCCGCGGGAGCCGCATATCCGAGCCGAGCAAGCTCAGCGTTCAGGGCACCGATATCGGGTCCCGTGGCTCCGTCCACCACGTCCTGATAGAGCGGGGTGGATAGGGCTAAGGCAAGAAGGGGCAGGCCGTCGATCTCGCAGGGAACAGAACCGGAGGTGATGGGAGTTCCCGTCGCTGCCTGGAGCGCCGTGATGCGCCCGGCGACGGGGGAGGTAAGTTCGTGAGGCGAGGCCGGGGGAATCGTGAGGGTGAGGGAGCGCGTATCGGTGAACTCGCGCGTGGTGACGGGGACCGTCGGTGGAGCAGATGACGAGGCCAGCGAGGCCGGGGTGGGCGGCGAGGCAATGAGGATACCCGCGCTGACCCCACCCGCACCGGCGATGAGAGCGACGAACGCGGTGAGGGCGAGCCAGCGGCGAGAAGATGCCATCTCAACTCCTGAGGGTGGTTGTGGTCATTTGCTGGGGTCGTCGATGCATCGGTGCAAAATATCGGGACCCTGGGATGGGTCGATGAAAGGCAGTGCGCTGTCGAGAGGTGTTTCGCTCTCGCGAGCGCGCGCGAGCTCTTGGACCGTGAACGACGGATCAACCGCCTTATGACGGATCAAACACTGCGTGTACAGCTCGTTGATATCCCGGTGATCCGGGTTGACTCGCATGTTGAACTCGAGCGCCTCGATAATCGGCTCACCGGCATCGACGGAACAGGTGTATTCGAATTCTTGTTGCTGTTCGGCGGATATGGAGGAGCCAACCGGCTGATCGGGGACGCTCAACTCGCCGCTTGGTCCGAATGATGCGCCGATGACGCCCTTGTCTGTCAGGCAGCTCAGCACGCGCTGACGCATGTCCTGGAGTTCAGCCTCGCTGATGGAAGAGTCGGCGAGAACAGATTGGACGAACTCGTTGGACGCCCACTCACTGCGCGCCTGCTCGATGTCGGCCGCCCACGGCCCCTCCGCCGCGGGCATGGTCTGTTGGCAGCCACACGCTGTAGCGGCAAGAGCCAGAGCAGTTGCAAACATAACGATGCGCGAACGGATGGAGCGAGTGCCCTGACTGTTGTGAACTTCCACGATGTTCTCCCTCGAACAGCGTCGGACTGCGGGTGCTTACTTCCAGAATAACAAAGGCGTGCGCTCCGTCACTTGCATTACGGAAAAGCGAGTTAAACCGTGGGTGTCAAGGTGCTACAGACGCGCCGCAGCCCCCAATCCCGGAACCCGACGCGGCGTGCGATCCCCACCGCGGCAGGCCGACCCGGAAGCGGGGGCTGCAACACACTGTCCATTGTGTGACGCCAAGCTCAAAAAACAGGGAGCTTTACCTGAGAAAACCCTGGGAAAAGTGCGCGGGGTGGATACTCATCCACCCCGCGCGCCCCAGGTCAGCAATCAGGCGATCACTTCGATGCGAGACGAGCGCCCTCGGCAAGAGCCTCCAGCTTCGCCCACGCAATCGACGGGTAGATGCGGCCGCCCAGGCCGCAGTCCGTCGACGCCACGACACGTTCGTCGCCCACAATGTCCGCGAACTGGCGGATACGCTGAGCCACCAGCTCCGGGTGCTCCACGACGTTCGTCGAGTGCGACACGACGCCCGGGATCAGGTACTTGCCCTCAGGCAGTTCGATGTCGCGCCAGATCGTCCACTCGTGCGCGTGGCGAGCGTTCGCCGCCTCGAACGTCAGGCCGTTCGCGTTCACGAGCAGGGCCAGATCCACGATGTCCTTGAACGGGATATCCGTCGTGTGCGGGCCGTGCCACGAACCCCAGCACACGTGGAAACGCACCAGAGATGGGTCAATGCCCTCCAGTGCGTGGTTCAGCGCGTCAATACGCACGCGCGAGAACGCGCGGTAATCCTCAACGGACGGCTCCGGGTTCATCTGATCCCAGCCCTCCGCGATATCCGGCGCGTCAATCTGCACCGTCAGGCCCGCGTCCGTAATGCGCTTGTATTCCTCGCGCAGCACATCCGCGCACGCCCACACCACGGCCTCGTCGTCCTCGTAGAACGCGTTAGCCACGCGAGCCGCCGAACCTGGCGAAATCGCCGCCACGAAACCATCCGACACAGGCTTGCCGACCGCCTCGAGCGCGTGCTTCGTGCCCGCGATATCGCGCTCCACGGCCTCGGCGCCGATATAGGTCAGCTCGCCCGTGATCGTCGGGAACGCGATCGGGTTACGGTTCGCAATGTGAATGCCCGAATCCGGATCCGCGTACGCGTCCGCGAAACGCTGCCAGTCGCGGCGCTCAGCAAACGACGAGAAGGACAGACGACCGTCGCGGCCAGCCGGGGGACGCACATCAAAACGCTGCACGTCCTCAAAGGACAGCCCACCGAAACGCGAGAAGGAATACGTCCACCACGCGCCGTAATCAACCGTGTCGAGCATCGCATGGCCGTACTCGCCGTCGTTGACGATATCCAGGCCAATCTCAGCCTGACGCTTCACAACGCCGTCAACCTCGGCCTGCAGCACACGGGTGAAATCAGCGTCGCTCAGCTCCCCCTTGCGGTGCGCGGCGTTCGCCTTGAGCAGCTCGGGGGTACGGGGCAGGGAACCAACATGAGTGGTGCGAATGGTCATCGCAGTCCTTTCTCTTCACTGTGCCCTCAGCCTACGTTTCGCGCTTTGAGAACGAGGGGAAATGTCCACACCGTGACCAATGCGATCAACCACTCATGAAGCGCGACACTAATTCCCGCATGTGCCCCTTGCGTTTTCCTTGCAATCACGCCCGTAAGCGTCCACCCACTGACACCGCAACCCGCCCGCCACAGCCCCCGAAATAACGCGCGAAAACCACCCGACCTGAGCCCCGGCCTCGTCCATGAGACGAAACCCGCACGGAAACGCAGCGCTCACACTCCTACTGTGGAGTCATTACAAGGCAAAAGAAAGGCACGTCATGAGTCGCCCGCTGCGCTCGGCAACATCCACCCAAGGCCGCAACATGGCTGGAGCACGCGCCCTGTGGCGCGCCACCGGCATGACGGACGGCGACTTCGGCAAGCCGATCATCGCCATCGCCAACTCCTTCACCCAGTTCGTCCCCGGCCACGTGCACCTGAAGAACATGGGCGACCTCGTCGCCGGAGCCATCGAAGCAGCCGGCGGCGTCGCCAAGGAATTCAACACGATCGCCGTCGATGACGGCATCGCCATGGGCCACGACGGCATGCTCTACTCCCTGCCCAGCCGCGACCTCATCGCCGACAGCGTCGAAACCATGGTCAACGCACACCGCGCCGACGCCCTCGTGTGCATCTCCAACTGCGACAAGATCACCCCCGGCATGCTCCTGGCCGCCATGCGCCTGAACATCCCCACCATCTTCGTTTCCGGTGGCCCCATGGAATCCGGCGCCGCCGTCGACGGCGTCGTCGAGCACCGCCTCGACCTCATCGACGCCATGGTCATGGCCGTCGACGACTCCGTCAGCGACACCCAGCTGGCCAGCATCGAAGCCAACGCGTGCCCCACGTGCGGCTCCTGCGCCGGCATGTTCACCGCGAACTCCATGAACTGCCTCAACGAGGCGATCGGCCTGGCCCTGCCCGGCAACGGCACCACCCTGGCCACCCAGATCGAACGCAAGAAGCTCTTCACCGAGGCCGGCACGCGCATCGTCGACATGTGCCGCGCCTACTACGACAACGAGGACGACTCGGTCCTTCCGCGCTCCATCGCCACGAAGGCCGCCTTCGAGAACGCCATGAGCCTGGACGTGGCCATGGGCGGCTCCACCAACACTGTCCTGCACATCCTCGCCGTCGCCAACGAGGCCGGCGTCGACTTCACGCTCGACGACATCGACGCGATCTCGCGCCGCGTGCCCTGCCTGTGCAAGGTGGCCCCCAACTCCACGACCTACCACATCGAGCACGTCCACCGCGCCGGCGGCATCCCCGCCCTGCTCGGCGAGCTCGACCGCGCCGGCCTGCTCAACCGCGACGTGCACTCCGTCCACTCCGACAACCTCGAGAACTGGCTGGGCGCGTGGGACGTGCGCAGCGGGCGCGCTACCGATGAGGCCAAGCACCGCTTCCTCGCCGCCCCCGGCGGCGTGCGCACCACCCAGGCCTTCTCGACCGCCAACCTGTTCGAGTCCCTCGACACCGACTCTGTCTCCGGCTGCATCCGCTCCGTCGAGCACGCCTACACGAAGGACGGCGGCCTGGCGGTCCTCTACGGCAACATCGCCGCCAACGGCGCGATCATCAAGTCCGCCGGCATCGACGAGTCCCTCTTCCACTTCGTCGGCAAGGCTTTCGTCGTCGAATCCCAGGAGGAAGCCGTCGAGGCCATCCTCAGCAAGCAAGTCACCGAAGGCGACGTCGTCGTCATCCAGTACGAGGGCCCCAAGGGCGGCCCCGGCATGCAGGAAATGCTCTACCCGACCTCCTACCTCAAGGGCCTGGGCCTGGGCAAGAAGTGCGCCCTCATCACCGACGGCCGCTTCTCCGGCGGCACCTCGGGCATCTCCATCGGTCACATCTCGCCCGAGGCCGCGGCCGGGGGCGCCATCGGCCTCGTGCGCACCGGCGACGAGATCGAAATCGACGTCAACAACCGCGTCCTGCGCGCCAACGTGAGCGACGAGGAGCTCGAGCGCCGCCGCGCCGAAAAGGGCGCTGCCCCGTGGAAGCCCTCCAAGCCTCGCGCCCGCCAGGTTTCCGACGCCCTGCGCGTCTACGGCATGCTCGCTGCCTCCGCCGACAAGGGCGGCGTGCGCGTCCTGCCCGACTGGGCGTGAGGGAAGCGCCTACAATCGTGGGCATGCATGGAGAGTACAAAGTCCCCGGAGGAAAGCTCGTCGTCGTCGACACCGACGTGGAGGAGGACCGCCTCGCGCGCGTGAGCGTGTCGGGCGACTTCTTCCTCGACCCCGACGATGCGCTCACCCGGATCACCGCGTCCCTCGAAGGGGCCCCGGCCTCGTCGAGCGCCAAGGATCTGGCCGCGCGCATCGAGGCCGCCCTCCACGAGGGCGACACCCTCATGGGGGTGACCCCCGAGGCTGTCGGCATCGCTGTACGTCGCGCGTTGGGCGCCGCCCTGTCGTGGGACGACATCGACTTCGACGTCATCCACGGCCCCGTCGTCGACCCGATGATCAACGTCGCCATGGACGAAACCCTGGTCGAAGACGTCGCCGCGGGCCGCCGTAAGCCCTTTATGCGCCTGTGGGAGTGGAACGGCCCGCAGGTCGTCATCGGCTCCTTCCAGTCCTACCAGAACGAAATCCAGCAGGACGGCGTGGATCGCTACGGTATCACCGTGTCGCGGCGCGTCACCGGTGGCGGCGCCATGTTCATGGAGCCCGGCAACTGCATCACCTACTCGCTCGTCATCCCCACCGCCCTCGTGGAGGGAATGAGCTTCGAGCAGGCCTACCCCTACCTCGATCAGTGGGTCATGGAGGTCCTCGAAAAGCTGGGCATCAAGGCCAAGTACGTGCCGCTCAACGACATCGCCTCCGAGTTCGGCAAGATCGGCGGCGCCGCGCAGAAGCGTTGGGCCAACGGCTACATGGTCCACCACGTGACCATGGCCTACGACATCGACGCCATCAAGATGAACGAAGTTCTGCGCATCGGCATGGAGAAGATCCGCGACAAGGGCACCCGCAGCGCCGTCAAGCGCGTGGACCCCATGCGCTCACAGACCGGCATGGCGCGCGAGGAGATCCTGCAGGTGTTCTTCGACCACTTCAAGGAGAAGTACAACGCGAGCGTCGGCACCATCACCGAGGCGGACCTCGAGGTCGCTCGGAAGCGCTGCGAGACGAAGTTCGCGCGCGAGGAGTGGGTGCACCGCATCCCCTGAGTGCCCCGTATTCGCGGCCCGCTTCGGCGTCGTTTCGACGAGGCCGGGGCGGGCTCTTGTGTCCCCGCGCGGCGCGCGCCTCGGGGTTTCAGGCGCGGCGTTCCCCGAAGATCGCGGTGCCCAGGCGCACGATCGTCGCGCCCTCGGCGATGGCCCACTCCAGGTCGCGGCTCATGCCCATCGACAGCGCTAGGTCCGACTCTTCGACGCCCAGTCGCGTCGAGGCCTCGTCCCTGATGCCGCGCAGCTGCGCGTAGGCCGCGCGCACGTCGGCCTCGACGGGGGAGTTCAGGCCAACCGTCATGAAGCCCGCGAGCTGCAGGTGGGCCGAGGCCTCGACCGCGTCGATCAGCGCGGCGACGTCGGAGGGGGCGCAGCCGTGCTTCGTGGCCTCGCCCGAGACGTTCACCTCGACGAACACGGGGAGCGTGCCGGTCGCGCGCGCGTCGATTTTCGAGGCCAGTGCGGGGGAGTCCAGCGACTCGATCGCGTCCACGCAGGCCAGTGCCTGGTTGATCTTGTTGGACTGCAGAGGCCCGATCAGGTGGATGCGCGCGCCGGGCACCTCACGGATCGCATCCGCCGTCGCACGCGCCTCCTGGACGCGGTTGTGGCCCAGCAGGATCGGCAGGCCTGCCTCGCTCAGGGCAGAGGCGGCCGCGCGGCACTCCTCGGGCGTGCGCGTCTTGACCGCCAGCTCCAGATGCACCGAATCGGTACGTCCACACGCGGACGTCGCGCGGTCGATGCGGTCGCGGGCAGCGGCGATGGCCTCGGGAATGCTCATGTGCTCATGGTACGCGCGGCGATACTTTCAGGGGTCAATCAGGGATCACTCAGGGGGATCTGAACGAGGAGTCGTGGCAGACTAGAATGTTCACAGATCAAGGAAAGGACACGCAATGCGTACCCTGCTCAACATCATCTGGTTCCTCTTTGGAGGGCTCCCGCTCTTCCTGGGCTACCTCCTCGCGGGTGTCGTCGCCTGCATCTTCATCGTCACGATCCCCGCGGGCGTGGCCTGCTTCCGCATCGCCGGTTACGTGCTGTGGCCCTTCGGCAAGCGTGTCATTGACAAGCCGGGCGTGGGCGCGGGCTCTGCCCTCATGAACATCGTGTGGTTCCTGGTCGCGGGCCTGTGGCTCGCCATCGGCCACGTGACCACCGCCGCCGCGCAGGCCGTCACGATCGTCGGCATCCCGCTGGCCATCGCGAACCTCAAGATGATCCCGATCACCTGCTTCCCCTTCGGCAAGGCCGTCATCGACGACCCGACCGCGTCCATCCTCTGACGCGTCCTACACTGGGGTCATGGCTCGTAAACACAGCAAGGATCACGGCGGTGGCCCCACCCGCGCCATCGAGGCGCTCACGGCGGCCGGCGTTGCTTTTACCGTTCACGAGTACGAGCACGACCCGGCCGCCCGCGCGTTCGGCGAGGAGACCGTCGAGAAGCTGGGCATCGACCCCACCCAGGCCTTCAAGACGCTCATGGTGCGCCTGGAGCCCACCGGCGAGTTCGTCGTCGGTTGCGTGCCCGCCCTGACTTACCTGTCCATGAAGCTGATCGCCAAGGCCGCCGGTGCCAAGAGCGCCGCCATGGCGGACCCAGCCGTCGCACAGCGCCGCACCGGCTACGTCGTGGGCGGCATCAGCCCGCTCGGGCAGACCACGCCTCACCGCCTGTTCATCGACTCCTCCTGCCTGGATCACGAGACCATGATCGTCTCGGGCGGGCGCCGAGGCCTGAGCGTCGAGCTGAGCCCCCTCGACCTCGTTGAGCTGACGGACGCCGAGGTCACGGACCTCGCACAGGTCTGACCCTGGCCTCGTCTAGCGTGCGCGCGGCCCCGGCCTCGTTGCATGGCGCCCGCCCTGGCCTCGTCTAGCGTGCGCGCGGCCCCGGCCTCGTCCTGTTTCCGTCTTTATCGCAGACGCTGATACTCCTGCGCCCCCGAAATTTCGCATGCAATTCACCGGCCGTTCCTTCAGCGTTTGAAGGAGAGGTGTTGAAATCATGCGGTTTCTGAGCTCTCAAGGCCGATCCGAATAATGAATTGCATGCGGAATGAGGGGGAGGGGCGGAATGACCGGGTCGTGGGATACTTGCGTCCTTACCGTGACTGCGTTTTCCCACTGTGTCATCATCAAACACGATGACTATGACTGAACTAAGCCGCCGCGGCCGCGCCACCTACTGGGTGGTCGCCGCCCTCGCCTGGGCGGGCGTCGCCGCCACCCTCATCATTACGGCCTTCGATGGATACGCTGCGCCGACCCACGTCGAGGAGGGTCTCTTCGCGGGTGCTCCCCACGGCTGGGCGGGCGCCCCTGAGCGTCTCATCAATTGCCTGTCCTACTTCACCGAGCTGTCCAACATCATGGTCGCGATCATCTCGACCGTCCTCGCGCGCCGAGGCCGCGTCGGAGCGTGGGGGAGGGCCACTCACCTGTGCGCGCTCATGATGATCACCGTGACCGCGATCGTCTACGCGACCCTCATCGGCCCCTACGAGGTCCTCTCCGGCTACGCCCTCGTCACTAACCCGCTCCAGCACATCGTCGTCCCCGCCGCCTTCGTGGGGACGGCCGCGCTCGCGGGACCGCGCGGCGGCATCACGTGGGCGACGCTGGGGCGCGCCCTGCTGATCCCGGTCGCATGGGTGGCGTACACGCTCGTGCGAGGCACCTTCACGCACCAGTACCCCTACGGCTTCGTGAACGTGTGGCGCCTCGGCTACGCGCAGGTCGCCATCAACATCGTCGCGATCCTGATCGGCGCCCTGCTCTTCATGGCGCTCTTCGCGGGCGCTGACTGGCTGATCCGCAAGGTGTCCCGGCGCTGACGGTCTGTGCATCTCCCGGACACGGTCTCGTCCGAGGCCGCTAGAGTGAAGCCATGAGCAACGAACCCGGGCTTGTCCCTGAACTTACCGTCACCGATTACGAGGCATCGCGCCGTTTTTGGTGCGACCTCGTCGGTTTTTCCCTTCGCTATGAGCGGCCTGAGGAAGGATTCGGCTACCTTGTGCTGGGTAACGCCCACCTGATGCTCGACCAGATCGACCGTGGGAGGACGTGGGCGACAGGACCTCTTGAGTTCCCCCTTGGTCGGGGTATCAACTTCGAGGTTCAGGTCGACAATCTGGACGGCACGTTGCAGCGCATCACAGAGGCAGGATGGCCGATCTTCGTCGAACCCGAAGAGAAGTGGTACCGGGCGGGCGATGTAGAGATCGGCGTCCGGCAGTTCCTCATCCAGGACCCCGACGGATACCTTGTGCGGCTCCAGCAGGAAATCGGCGAGAGGCCCGCGCGGCGAGGATAACTCGGACGGCGGGG
>CAUTGT010000020.1:0-10401 GCA_963537735.1 uncultured Actinomycetaceae bacterium
CACGAGGTCCGACCGACCGCCCCGAACGGGTACCTGACGCTTGGACTCCTGATTGCCGGCGTGCTCGTCTCACTCGTGGTCGCGTGGACTGTCGCGCCGCGCTGGCAGCTGAGCAGCCAAGAAGACGAGCGCGAACAGGCCGACGACCATCCGCACCGGGCGCGTCACCGCGCGCAGCGCTCGGCTCTCTTCGCCGCTGTGCCGCGTCCCGCGCGCGGGGTACTCGGATACCTGGCGCGTCTGACGTCCCTCGGGGCGGCCACGGTAAGCGCCGCGCTCCTCATCGGCATCACCGCCAACATGGTGGGCGGCTTCTACACGTCGTGGAGCTCGATCTCGCAGAGCTTCATGGACGGCCTGCGCTAGGCCCGCAGGCTACTCTCAGGCCCGCGGCGCCAGGTACGTCGTCGTCAGCTCCATACCCGAATCCGGGGAGAAGTCCCAGTCCGACGGCGGCAGGCCCGCAGCGACCAGCTCGGAGCCGATCGCAGCGATCTGAGCGCCGTTGTCCGTGCAGAAGCGCAGAGGAGGCATGCGAACCTGAACGCCGGCCGCCTCGGCTCGCTGGGCCAGCAGAGCACGCAGTCGGGAGTTCGCAGAGAATCCTCCGCCCACGACAATCGTGTCGCATCCGGTGTCCAGCGCGGCGCGCACGGCCTTCGCGGTGAGGGAATCGTTGACGGCCTCGGAGAAGGCGGCGCACACGTTTTCCTTGCTGACGACCTCGCCGCGCGCGGTCGCACCCTCGATGTATCGGGCGACGGCGGTCTTCAGACCCGAGAAGGAGAAGTCGTACTTGTGACGTTCCTTGTCCTTGCCGGCAGCCAGGCCACGCGGGAAACGGATCGCCTCGCGCTCCCCCTGCTGAGACAGACGGTCCACGTGCGGGCCGCCCGGGTAGGGCAGGTCGAGGAGGCGCCCGACCTTGTCGAAGGCCTCGCCCGCGGCGTCATCCAGGGTTCCGCCCAGCTCGACGACGTCCGTCGCGATATTGCGGATCTCAAGGATGTTGGAGTGGCCGCCGGAGACGACGAGTCCGATAAAGTGCTCGGGCAGCGGTCCGTCGGCGAGCTTATCGACGGCCAGGTGGCCGATGACGTGGTTGACGCCGTACAGGGGCTTGCCCAGCGACGAGGCCAGCGCCTTCGCCGCGCAGATGCCGACGGTCAGCGAACCAACGAGACCCGGTCCCGCCGCAACCGCAATCGCGTCCACGTCCGCCAGGGTCACTCCGGCCTCGTCGAGAGCCGCGTCCAGCGTGGGCAGGAAGGACTCCAGGTGGGCACGCGACGCGATCTCGGGGATGATGCCGCCATAGCGGGCGTACTCATCCATCGACGTGGCCGTGCGGTCGACCAGCAGCTGCGTACCGCGCACGAGGCCGACGCCGGTCTCGTCGCACGTTGACTCAATACCAAGGACCAGGGGTTCACTCACACCCCCAGTTTAATCCGCGCATGCAGGCGGCGCCGCACGCGCGTGGCGAGCGGGTCCGGCGCATGCGGAATCGGCGTCGATCTAATCGCGCGGACGCGCGTTCGCAATGAACATCGAGACGCCCGCAACCGCAAAGACCACCAGGCTCCAGGGGAACAGCGAATCGGCGATCGGCCTGATCTGGGGGGAGCCAAAGAGCATGCCCGCCAGCAGGAGGATCGACAGAATCGCAAAGGCGATCATCGCCGTGATCCCGACGGTCACGCTGACCCAGTAGCGACGCGTATGCGTGTTCGGACCGGTTTCATCAAATTGCATGGCGTGCTCCTCTCTGAGCCGATGATGCTTCCATGATACGCCGCGCGCCGGCCCGTCATGGGCATTTTGCACGCGGCTACGGCGACAGCCTCGCCGCGTCATCACACCCCGTCGCGTCACTGTGCCGACACTACCGCCCCTCGCATACGCGGGAGGGCCCGGCGCGTGCGCGCCGGGCCCTCCGCGAGGCCACTCCAGCCGAATCAGACGCCCTTGAAGGCAGCCTTGCCGAGCTGGCGGTTGAGGTTTGCGATCACGTCGAGCGGGATCTGCTTGGGGCAGACCTCAGCACACTCGCCGATGTTCGAGCAGGAGCCGAAGCCCTCCTCGTCCATCTGGTTGAGCATGTTGACGACGCGCTTGTAGTTCTCGGGCTTGCCCTGCGGGAGCAGGCCGAGGTGCGTGACCTTCGCCGAGGTGAAGAGCATCGCGGAGGCGTTCGGGCAGGCAGCCACGCACGCACCACAGCCGATGCACGCGGCGGCCTCGAACGCGCGATCCGCGTCCTGCTTCGGGACCGGGGTCGCGTGCGCGTCGGGGGCTGCACCCGTGTTCACGGAGATGTAGCCGCCGGCCTGGATGATGCGATCCAGGGCGCTGCGGTTGACCACGAGGTCCTTGATGATCGGGAAGCCCTCTGCACGCCACGGCTCGATCGTGATGACGTCACCATCGTTGAAGGAACGCATGTGCAGCTGGCAGGTCGTGGTGACCTCCGGGCCGTGAGCGATACCGTTGATGACGATGCCACACTGACCGCAGATGCCCTCGCGGCAGTCGGAGTCGAAGGCGATGGGTTCCTCGCCGCGTGCGAAGAGCTCTTCGTTCAGGACGTCGAGCATCTCCAGGAACGAGGACTCTTCCGAGATTCCCTTCACCTGGTATTCATGAATTGCGCCCTTGTCTTCGGGACCGTTTTGGCGCCAGATCCTCAGTGTCAGGTTCACTTGTAGCTCCGCTGCTTCAGCTCGATGTCGTTGTAAATCAGGTCTTCCTTGTGGAGGATCGGGGGCTCGCCTTCGCCAGCGTATTCCCAAGCCGCCACGTACAGGAACTTGTCGTCGTGACGCAGGGCCTCACCCTCGGGAGTCTGGGACTCCGCGCGGAAGTGGCCGCCACACGACTCTTCGCGGTGCAGCGCGTCGATGCACATGAGCTCGCCCAGCTCCATGAAGTCGGCGACGCGGCCGGCCTTCTCGAGGGACTGGTTGAGTTCACCGATCGACTTGCCGGGAACGCGAACGTTCTTCCAGTAGTCGGCGCGCAGCTCGCGGATCATACCGATGGCCTTCTTCAGGCCTTCCTCGGTGCGCTCCATGCCGCAGTACTCCCACATGATCTTGCCCAGCTCCTTGTGGAACGAGTCCACGGAGCGGGTGCCGTTGATCGACATGAGGGTGTCGATACGGCCCTGAGCCGACTCGAGAGCTTCCTTCACCGAAGGCGAGTTCTCGTCCAGCTTGGGCAGGTGGAAGCAGTGCGCCAGGTAGTCGTTGATCGTGTTGGGCAGGACGAAGTAGCCGTCCGACAGGCCCTGCATGAGCGCCGAGGCACCCAGGCGGTTCGCGCCGTGGTCGGAGAAGTTCGCCTCGCCAGCCACGTACAGACCGGGCAGGTTCGACTCAAGGTCGTAGTCAACCCACAGGCCACCCATGGTGTAGTGGACGGCCGGGTAGATGCGCATCGGCACCTCGTAGGGGTTGTCGCCCGTGATGCGCTCGTACATGTCGAAGAGGTTGCCGTACTTGGCGGACACGGCGGCCAGGCCCATACGGTTGATCGCGTCGGAGAAGTCAAGGTAGACGCCGCGGGCGATGCCGTCGATCTTCGGGCCGACGCCACGGCCCTCGTCACACATGTTCTTGGCCTGACGCGACGCGATGTCGCGGGGCACGAGGTTACCGAAGGAGGGGTAGATGCGCTCCAGGTAGTAGTCGCGATCCTCTTCGGGGATGTCGCGCGGGTCCTTCTCGCAGTCCTCGGCGCGCTTGGGAACCCAGATGCGGCCGTCGTTACGCAGCGACTCCGACATGAGGGTCAGCTTCGACTGCTGGTCGCCGTGCTGGGGGATGCACGTGGGGTGGATCTGCGTGAAGCAGGGGTTGCCGAAGTAGGCGCCCTTGCGGTACGCACGCCAGATGGCGGTCGCGTTGCAGCCCATCGCGTTGGTGGACAGGAAGAACACGTTGCCGTAGCCGCCGGTGGCCAGGACGACCGCGTCGGCGACGAAGGTCTCGAGCTTGCCGGTGGACATGTCGCGGGCGATGATGCCGCGTGCCTTGCCCTCGTCGACGATGAGCTCGACCATCTCGTGGCGGGCGTATTCCTTGACGGTGCCGGCCGCGACCTGGCGCTCGAGCGCCTGGTAGGCGCCGATCAGGAGCTGCTGGCCCGTCTGGCCACGCGCGTAGAACGTACGGGACACCTGCACGCCACCGAAGGAGCGGTTGTCGAGGAGGCCGCCGTACTCGCGGGCGAAGGGGACGCCCTGCGCGACGCACTGGTCGATGATGTTGGCGCTGACCTCGGCGAGGCGGTAGACGTTGTCCTCACGAGCGCGGTAGTCGCCGCCCTTGACCGTGTCGTAGAAGAGACGGTAGACGGAGTCGTTGTCGTTGCGGTAGTTCTTCGCGGCGTTGATACCACCCTGCGCGGCGATGGAGTGCGCGCGGCGGGCGGAGTCCTGGTAGAAGAAGCAGTCGACGTTGTAGCCCATTTCGCCGAGCGAGGCGGCGGCAGCGCCGCCCGCGAGGCCGGAGCCGACGATGATGACGCGCAGCTTACGGCGGTTGGCGGGGTTGACCAGCGCGGCGCTGAACTTACGCTGTTCCCAGCGCTGCGCGATCGGGACGTCGTGAGGAGCCTTCGTGTCGGCGATCTTCTCGCCTTCACGGTAGAGGCCGTGGATGAGTGTATCGGTCATGATTGCGTGCCCTTCCTCAGTGGATCAAGCCGGTGACGATGGCGACGGGCGGGGCCATGAACATCACGAAGATGACCAGACCGACCAGGCCCGAGAGGAGAACCAGCGGCTTGCGGGTCGCGGAACGCACCCAGCCGAGCGACTGGAACATGGACCAGAAGCCGTGGGAGACGTGGATGCAGGCGCAGCCGACGAACACGGCGTAGAGGATCACCAGGACCGGCGACTGGAAGGAAGCGACCATGCGGGCGTAGGGCGTGGTGACGTCAGCGCCGAAGTTCGCGACCTTCGCGGGCAGGCTCACGGTGGTGAAGTGAGCGATGTGGAAGATCAGGATCAGCAGGATGAGGACACCGCTCATACGCATGGTGCGAGCCGCGTAGGAGTCCGAGACGGACTTCTTGACGACGTAGCGGGTGGAGCGAGCGCGACGCGAACGCTTCCAGGTGTAAGCGGCAGCCCACAGGTGGATGATGAGCATCAGCACCATGGCGGCGCGGAAGACCCAGATGAATCCGCCGTGCGGGAAGATCGGCACGAAAGCCTCTTCATGCAGCCAGTGCGCGTAGTCGTTGTAGACCTCAGCGCCCAGGAACATCTTGAGGTTGCCGTAGGAGTGGAACAGCAAGAAGAAAACGAAAACGAAGCCCGAGACGGCCATCAGCTGCTTAATAAAGACGCTGGTGGTCCACGCGCGGCGCTTCTTCGTTGCGACATTTTGAGTGGCCATGACATGAGCATATCGACGCTTTTCGTCCGCTTCGTAGGACCATGGCACGAGGCCGACCGCGAAGGATCTCGACACGGTGTCATTTTCGGCTATTTTCCGCGGTTATCACGGGGAGCTTGAGCAGAGTTCACAAGGAAAAGACATGGGACCATCGACCCCGCGAAAGGGGGCCACAAGACACGAATTTTGATACACCAGCCATACCTATTTAGTGGCGGTCGTCGCATCGCGTCAGATCAGGGGCGCCCTCATCTCGACGGCCTCTTCGACGGGGTTGCGGAAGTAGCGCGGACGGCGCCCGATTTCGACGAAGCCTCGGGACTCGTACAGGCCGATAGCGCCCTTGTTGGAGGGGCGCACGTCGAGGAAGATCTCACGCGCTCCAGCCTCGCGCGACCACTCCAGGAGGGCGTCGAGGATGGCCGCGCCGATGCCTCGTCCGCGCGCGTGCGCGCGCACGCCGATGGTCATGACGTCGGCTTGATCTCCGCCGACCTTCGCACCGCCGTATCCGACGACGTCACCGGACCCATCCGTGGCGATCCAATAGCGCGAGGCCGGGGACGAGAGTTCTTCGGCGATCATGTAGGGGGTCCAGGGGTCCTCGGCGAACACCTCGGCCTCGAGGGCTGCGAAGAGTTCGAGATCGTCCGGCCCCGCGACGCGCAGCGCGGCGTTCACAGGCGCGCGGTGGGCTGCCCCTGGATATCGGGGCGGCGCAGGTAGAGGGGATCGGTGCGCAGACGATCCTCCTCGCCGCGCGACAGGCGCGTGGCGACGATGCGGCTCATGACGGCGGGATCGAGGCTCACCTGGGGCCCGAGGTCCACGTGCGCGAGCGCTTCGGCGCTGTGCGCGGGGATCGGCGCTCCCGCGACGACGAGGCCGGGGGCGGTCCGCATGGCGCCCAGGAGCGTGCTGACGTCGCCGACTTCGAGGCGCCCCTCAAGGGTGACATCGTTCGGGCCGGCAGCCACGTACGAGCCCCAGTAGAGTTCGCGTCGGCGCGCGTCGGCGATCGCGTAGACGCGGGTGTCGGGAGGCAGGCGGTCGAGGCCCTGACGGGCAATAACGTCAAGGGCGGACACGCCGTAGGCGGGCACGCCGGCGACCGAGGCGAGGACCCGGGCGGAGACGAGGCCGGCGCGCAGCCCGGTGAAGGGGGCGGGGCCGGTGCCCACGAGGACGCGATCAACGCCGGCGTGGTCGAGCTGCGCGGGCAGACCTGCTGCCGCGAGTGCCTCGCGCACGAGCGGGGTGATGGATTCGGCGTGGTGGCGTCCAGAATCGTTCTGGGCGCGGCCGACGACGCAGCCGTCGTCGATGATGGCGACGGTGGTGGCTGCTTGGGTGTCTAGGGCTATCTCTCGCACGGTGTGATCCTACTCGTCGGCGCCAGCCTCGTCGATGCGGGTCCCGCCGTGGGCGGCGACGACGCCGTCAAGGACCCCGTCCCAGCGGTGCCCGTGGGCGTGCAGGACGATGACGCGTGTGCCGTCATCCATATTCTCCAGGTCGATGACGTCCCCGTCGTGGGCGGCCTCGCCGCCCGAGGCCCGGCGCACCTCGATGGAGAGGCGTTCGTCGCTCATCGCCTCGGTCTTGCCTTCGCCCCATTCGACGACGGTGACGGCCTCGTCCAGGGAGGAGTCGAGGTCGAGGGTCTCCAGGTCGTTCAGGTCGGTGATGCGGTAGGCGTCCGCGTGGATGAGGTCCGGGCCGCCGCTCAGGGAGGGGTGCACGCGTGCGACGATGAATGTCGGGGAGGCGACGCGCCCGCGGACGCCCATGCCGACGCCGATGCCCTGGGTGAGGGTGGTCTTGCCCGCGCCGAGGCCCCCGGAGAGCATGAGGAGGTCTCCGGCCGCCAGGATGCGGCCGAGGTCTTCGCCGAACGCGCGCGTCTGGTCGGCGTCGCGCGTCGACACCTCGTAGGAGGCGATGGGCTGGGTCATGAGTTGCTCCCGGAGGTCGCGTCGGCGCCATCCCGGTAGATGCGGGGGATGTGTGCGCCCAGGTGGGTGACGATTTCGTAGTTGATGGTACCGGCTGCCTGCGCCCAGTCGTCGGCCAAGGCCTCGCCGCCGACGCCGGAGCCGAAGAGTGTGGCAATATCGCCGGGGGCGGCGGGGGCTTGCCCGCTGCGCGCGGTCGGCGTTCCGGGGCCTCCCTCGGCCGGCCCGAGGTCGACCGTGAATTGGTCCATGCACACGCGTCCGATGAGTGGCGCGTTGAAGGGGCCGGAGGCGGTGTGGACGACGACGCGCGCCCGGTTGGAGACAGCGCGCAGGATGCCGTCGCCGTAGCCGAGGGGAACCAGGCCGATCCAGCGGCGCGTGGGCGCGACCCAGGTTCCCCCGTACGAGGCAGGGGTCCCCTCTTCGATGACCTTGACGGAGGTGAGGGGCGCGCGCAGCTCGAGGGCCGGGATGAGGCCGAGCTGCTCGGACGTGGCCACAGCGGGGTCGGGGCTCAGCCCGTACAGGCCGATGCCGGCGCGCACCATGTCGTAGTGGGCCTCGGGGTGCCACAGGATGCCGGACGTAGCGGACAGGTGGCGGATGTGTGGCGTAATGCCCGCGTCGGCGAGGATCGCCAGGCCCTCCTCGAAAATACGCACGTGGCTCGCGGTCGACGCGTTGCCCGCCTCGCTGGGGTCATCGGCGCGGGACATGTGGCTCCAGGCTCCCACGACGTCGACGAGGCCGTCATCGGCGGCCATGCGCAGGGCCGAGGCCAGCGCGGGCAGGTCGGCGAGGGTGGAGCCCGCGCGGGACATGCCGGTGTCGATCTTGACGTGGACGCGCGCGGGGCGGCCGACCTGCCGGGCGGCGGCGCAGATGTCGGCGAGGACCCAGGTCCACGACACGGACAGGTCGATGTCGGCCTCGATCGCGGCCGCGAAGTCGGAGGACGAGGTGGAGATCCACGCGAGGATGGGTGCGTCGGCTCGGGCGACCCCGGCCTCATCGAGGCCGTGGCGCAGGGTGAAGGCCTCGGCCAGCTGGGCGACACCCAGCCAGTCGGCGCCACCGTCCAGGGCGGCGCGGGCGACCGGGAGGAGGCCGTGCCCGTAGGCGTTCGCCTTGACGGTCGCAAGCTGGAGCGCGCCGGGGGCGGCTGCGCGCAGGACGCCCAGGTTGTGACGGATCGCGGCCAGGTCGACGGCCGCGGATGACGGGTAGTCCCGTCCTTCGACTCGTTCGTCTGTGGAAATCACGCCTCTAGTATCTCACGGCGCACGCCGCCCGCCCCCTCGTTCGTCGGCTGCGCCCACGAGACGCCCGGGGCGTCACGGCGTGGGCTGCGACAGGACCTTCCCGATCGCCGCCGCGATATCGGAGGCTTGAATGGGCGCGAATCCGCCGGCAGCGTCTGCGGCCACCTGGGCGGCTCGCCCGTGAACACTCACCGCCGCCGCCAGGCGTCCCGGGGTGACGCGCTGGGGCTGGGAGTCGGGGCCGGGCACCGCGTCCCCCTCATCGACCGGTCGAGCGAGAACGCCGGCGAGGAACCCGGCGAGCACATCCCCGTTGCCGGCGACGCCCGCCCAGGAGGTCGTCGTCTGGCCGACCGTCGGGGTGTAGGAGCGCACGAGGCTGCCCTGCGGCAGCGCGTCCACGTCGGGCCAGGCCTCCGCGGCATTGAGCGCACGCTGGAAGGCCTCCTGCACCTCCGTGTCCACGTATTCGAAGGAGTACACGATCGTGACGGGCCCCTTGAGGATCACGTGGCAACCCGTCGCCTCGTGAAGGGCGCGGGCGTAGCGCAAAGGTGCGGCGGCAACCTCGGCCCGCGTCACCGGAGCACCGAGGCGTCCCAGGAGTCGCGCGGCCTCGCCGTAGTGCGGGGTGAGGACGGTGGCGTCGGGCTTGATGGAGCTCGCGAGCTCGGGGACGAGGTCGAGCGCCCACGCGTCGATGACGAGGGGCATGCCCGATTGCCCACAGAATTGCGCGAGCTCGAGCGCATCCTCACGCCGATCCTCGTCGAGGCCGGGACCGATGAGGGCGGACTGGATGCGCCCGCCGACGGTGACGACGCCGGGCTGGTCGGCGAGCACGAGGTCTTGGACGCGCCTGGTGGAGTTCAGGCGCACCATGCCCACGCCCGCGGCCAGTGCGCCGCGCGTCGCGAGGAGGCCCGCGCCCGGGTAGGTGTCAGATCCGGCGACGAGGCCGACGACGCCGCGGGCGTACTTGTCGTCAGCGAAAGCGGGGACGGGGACGACTTCGTGGGCGGAGAAGGCCTCGTCGACGACGTAGAGGTCGTCCGCGCCGATCACCCCGTCATCGCCCTGGGCGCGGCCCGTCCCGTTGCTATCCCAATCCATCGTCACGAGGCTGATGTCCCCGGTGAACTCGACAGCGGGAGGCAGAACCTGCGCACGCTTGTACGTGCCGACAGCGAGGGTGTGGGTGGCGCGCAGGATCGGACCCGTGATCGCGCCGTCGTCGTCGGTCAGGCCCGAGGGCACGTCGATCGCAATGACGGGCCGCGGCTTGATGGCGGAAAGCCTGTTGAGGAGCTCCACCGATTCCGCGAGCGCGCCCGTGAGCGGGCCGTGTACGCCGGTGCCCACGATGCCGTCGATCCAGGCGTGTGCGAGGAACACTTCGGACCATGCGGGCGTGTTCTCGATGGAGTGCAGCGACTGGCCTCCCAGGTCAATGATGCGCACGCCCGCTTCCTGGGCGGCGGCGAGGGCGCGGCGATGGCAGCGCTTCTTCAGGAGGTATGCGGTCGCCCCGATTCCTCCGCGCGCGAGGATCGCGCAGGCGTAGAGGGCGTCACCGCCGTTGTCTCCACCGCCAACGAAGGCGGTGACGCGGTTGGCAATCCAGTCGCCCCCTTCATCGTCGCCACATTCCTCCGTATCCGCGTCGGGATCGGCGTCCTCGCCGTTCCAGCTCACGGGCAGATCCGCGTAGCGCACGACCGCAGCCGCGACCTCACCCGCGACGTCGAGCATGTAGCGGTCCGGATCCCCCTC
>CAUTGT010000021.1:0-10158 GCA_963537735.1 uncultured Actinomycetaceae bacterium
CGACCCCCGTTACCAACGAGAAGAACCTTCACGATTCAAGCCTATCGGTGTTTGGTGGCCTCCCGGGCCACCGTGGGGTTTTATGGGTACACGTCACAGCGAAAGTGAGACGGGCTTACAGCCCTCACCAGGCGCCATTCGGGTTGCCGCTGCGGCGGTCATCCTTCTTGTCGCGCTGATCCTTGTTGCGCTGACCGTTCTTGTTCTGCAGCTCCTCGCGGCGCTGCTTCTCCGCCGGGGTCTCACCCTCGTAGGGGTTCTGCGTCGGGCTCGGGCTGGGACTCGGGTTCGTCTGCTGATCCTTCGCCCCCTTGTCCTGCTGGTCCTGCTGCTGGTCCTGCTGCTGGTCCTTCTGCTGGTCGCCCTGCTCCTCGGACTGCTCCTCAGCCTTCTGCTTCTTGTCCTCGACGCGTTCCTTGTTCTGGTCGGCGGGGTTATCGGACTTGTTGCCAGACTGCTGCTGATCGCCAGACTGGTTCTGGTTACTCGACTGGTCCTTGTTGTCGGACTGATTCTGATCGGACTGGTTCTGGTCGGACTGGTTCTGGTCGGACTGGTTCTGGTTGGAGTTGGAGGCCGTCTGACAGGGGGCGACCATGTCTTCGGCTTCCTGGTAGGTCGCCGCGGCACCTGTGTACGCGCCGGCGGCAATCTGCGCGTCGCCCTGAATCTCAATGCCGATAGAGAGGTTGACGCGAACGCGGCATTCGTAGGAGAAAGGCTCGAGCCGGCCGGGCTGGACCTCGGTGGCCTTGGGGACGAGGTCGAAGGCGGTACGCAGCTCAGTCACGCCCTCGTCGGTCTGCCCCTGACGCACGAGTGTGGTGCCGCGGTTATAGTGCGCGACCCAGCGCTCGATGCCGATCTTCGTCCACGCCATCTGACCTTCGTAACCCGCCTGGGCGACGTCGTATTCCTGCGCCTTCCAGTGCTTCAGGGACGAGCGCGACCACAGCGAGAGGCCGATCAGGTACGCGGCGACGATCAGGACGATGATGAGGATCGGGATGGAGTACCACAGGGGGCGCAGCGCCCGCGGGTTGCGCTCTATCTTCTGCTTACCCGACGAGGCCTTGGTGAGCTTCGCACGAACGGCAGGGTCGACGGGATCGACCTGGGGCGCGCCAAAGGGGAGGAGGTCTGCGTCAGGCTGCGGGTTCTCAGATGGCATGGGAGTTCCTCAACTGTTGGGCGCGCAGCGCCAGCGTGGCGCCCTCCCACGCGAGGAGACCCCCGAGAAGGAGTGCGAAAGGCCAGATGATGTAGCGATACGTGTCTTTCAGGTTGCGCGACTCGGCGAGCGTCGTCGCCTTATCGAGCACGGAACGCGCGTGCGATTCGATCGCCGACTTGTCGGGCGAGTGCACGTAGTCGACACCCACACGAGAGGCGACATCCTCGAGGGCGGCCTCGTCGATCTTCGAAATGGCGATCGGGTTATCGGGCTGCGAGGCGTCGTGAATGTACTCGGGTTCACCGCCGCTCTGGGAGCCAGTGTCGCCCAGGCGCAGCACCTTCATGGGGCCACCTTCCTTGGTGCCGTAGCCAAGGATAAGGCCGCCGTCGATGTACTCCTTGACGGCATCCCAATCGCTGGCCTCACCGGAGGGCGCGCTGGTCCAGTGGTTCTGGTTGGAGGTCTCGCCGTCGGAGAAGACGAAGAGGGCGCGCACGTTCTGGGGGTGGCGTTCCTTGTTCTTCTTCAGGAGCTTGACGAGGTCTTGGGCGGGTCGGTTCACCGACGATCCCTGGGAGGAGCTGGAGAGCTCGCGGTCGAAGGAATCCATGTACGAGATGACCGCGGAGGCGTCGGACGTTAGCGGCAGGTCCGTGTGGACCCTCGAGTCCCAGGACATGATGGAGAAGCGCGAGCCGGTGAGGATGTTCATCATGAGCGCGACGTCGTTGCGCACGCCGTCGATCCGGGGCTTCGTGCCATCCCAGTCCTCGGCGGCCATGGATCCGGTGCGGTCGATGACGAAGTAGACCTCGAGGGTCGAGGTCACCTCCTGGGCTTCGCCGGGGATCGACGGGCCTGCGCCCATGATGATGACTGTGACGACGATGAGGAAGCGACGCAGGACGTCCATGACGTGGCGGCGGGTGGCGCGCTTGGCCGACAGGAACACGAAGAGCGCGCCGAGCACGGCGATGACGCCCAGGAGGGCCAAGTGAAAGACGGGGCGAAAAATCATGTCAGAGCCTCCCGAACGCCAACAGACCAAGCAGGGACACAACGCCGACGAGCGTCCACCCCAAGGCGGCGCCGGGGCGGTCCGTCTCCAACATCTTTCCAGCGGAGTCGAGTTCTTCTTTCTGTTCGGCCTCGATCTGGCGCACCACGCTATCCACCGCCGACGGGGACGAGGCATCGTAGAAGTCGCCACCGGTCTTGCGTACCTCGTCACGCAGCTCTAGGGCCTCGCGACTCAGGCTGATATCCGATCCCGGATACAGGGCGGTGACCGTCACTCCCTGGCTCTTTGCGAACTCGATCGCTTCGCTCAGGTCGTAGATGCCGTTGCCGTACACCTCGTTGTCGGTCGCCAGCAGGATGGTTCGGGAGCGCTGCTTGTCGTTATGGTCGAAGCCCATGACGCACGAGGCCAGACCATCGCCGACGATCGAGGAGACCTCCTGGTTCTCGTCCAGGACGGGCGTCAGGTAGTCGATGAGTTCCTGCGTCACGGACAACCGACCGCCGATGCGCGTGATGCCTGTGTCGATCGTGTCCGACATTTCCTGGAGAACGTCGGTGGCCATGTCGTAGTCATCGGTGAGCGGGAACATCGTCATCGAGTAGGCGTCCCACAGCTGCAGCGAGATCCTCTCACCCTCGAAGTGGGAGATGATTTGCCGGAAGGCCCCGCCGATCTTCGAATCGTAGGGCAGCATCGATCCGGACGAGTCCAGGCACAGGACGATGTCGCGGCTCGCGGACTTGTCGTGCTTGACGTAGCGGTCGACGGGCGCGCCCGCCGACACCGAGGTCGCGATGACGGCGATCAGGAAGCAGACGAAGGCCATGGCCAGCGAGGCGCGCGTGCGACGCACGAGCGCCTGGTACTTCGGCAGGCCCCGCAGGTAGCCGGTGTTGGCAACCCACCCCTTCTTTCCCGAGCGCACGCCGGCTCGACGCGCGAGCATCCAGCCGACGACCGTCGCGATCGCGACGACCGCCAGAACGACGGGGATCAACCACCAGAACCTCATACGTTCACCGCCTCCACGGCCATGGTCAAGACGTTGGTGACGGCCTCGTGAGAGGGCTGCCCCTGCGGGATGTCATCGCCCGAGAAACTGGGGACTTCGCAGGCCTGCAGCACGTCGGCTAGGCCCGGCCACACGGGGACGAGCTCGCGCACCTCGGACACGGTTGCGACCTCGAGGTCTCGGCCCGTTCGCTCGGTACCCAGGGCACGCATGAGGCCCGCGAGCGCCAGGTGAACGCCGCGCGCATCCAGGTCGCCGTCGGCATAACGGTCGGCAATCTGATCGATGTACGTGAGGTACTTCTTGCGGCGCGCATCCGTGATCGTCTGAAGTTCCATGACCTCGCCGATGCGCGACGTCCACCAGCGCCAGATGCTGTAGACAATCCACCCCAGGACGGCGACAACAAGCACCGTCCCGAGGACCCACATCCAGTTCGGGTAGAGCGCGGGATCGTTGAGGCCGCTGGTGAGATCACCGGACATGTGCTCCCCTTTCGAGGGCTCGCATGAGTGCGCGCGGGACGTCCTCGCTGGAGCCCACGTCCACGCGGATCACCCCACGCTTATCGAGCATTTGGGCGACCGCGTGTCGGCGCATCGCCACGAGATTGGCGGCTTCCCCGGCCAGCTGCGAGTCGCGCAGCAGGAAGTCCGGGAGAGGCCCTTCGGTAACGTCGACCACGTTCGTGCCCTCATCGAGGGAGGTCGGGTCGATGTCCTCGACGCTCACCACGATGACCTGGTGGCGCACGGACAGGGACTTGATGAGGTCATCGGACAGGCGCGTCGGCTCCGGCTGGGTTGCATCGGTGACGAGGACGATGAGGCTGCGGCGTCGGGTCACCGTCCGCGCGCGAGCCAGGAGCTTGGGCACATCCGAGTGCGGCGAGGACAGGGTGATGTCCTCCTCGATGCGGCGCATGATCGTCTCGGCGTGGGCGTTTCCGGATCGGGCGGGCATGAAGCGAACGCGCTCGGCATCGCCGGCGACGAGGCCGATCTGGTCGCCGCGCGCGACGCTCAGCCATGCGATCGCCTCGCATGCGGCGAGGGCGACCTCTTCCTTGGTCTCACCCGACGGGGCGAGGGCACCCATTTCGCGGCCCGTGTCGACGACGAGCATGACCTGCAGGTTCGCCGTGGCCTCGTGCCTCTTAATGACCGGCGAACCGGTGCGTGCCGTCGCCGCCCAGTCGATTTCGCGCACGTCGTCGCCCGGCTGATAGGGAGCCAGGTCCATGAACTCCCAGCCGCGTCCCTGCCGCAGCGCGGAGTGCTGTCCATCCATGATGGACAGCAGCTTGCGCATGACGGGCAGCTGGATGCGTGTGGAGAGCGCGTGGATTTCGCGCGAGCGTACAGGCATTGCGTTCCTCGAGGGCGGTGGCGGCGGGCGGGAGAATCGTTACGGCACGGGCACCGCGTTGAATACGGCGTCGATGAGGCCCTCGATGGAGACGTTGTCCGCCAGCGCGTCGAAGGTACGGATAATACGGTGACGCAGGATGCCGTAGCGCATTTCCTTGATGTCGTCGGGCATGACGTGGTTTCGCCCCTCCATGAGGGCGATCGCCTGCGCGATCTGCATGAGGGCGATACCACCACGGGGGGAGGCGCCCACGCGCACGTGCTTGTTCCAGCCGGGCAGCGGGTTCGGGCCGGCGCCACGGGTGGTGTTGACGATGTCGACGATGTAGGCCTTGAGGGTCTCGTGCACGAAGACGCGTCGGCGCGCTTCCTGCAGGGTGCGCACGTCGTCGAGGGTGATGGGTGTGACCGAGGCCTGCGAGGTCATCTGGCCGGAGTCGATGCGGGTGAGAACCTCGAGCTCCTCGACGGGCGTCGGGTAGGTGATGACCTCCTTGAGGAGGAATCGGTCCATCTGAGCTTCGGGCAGCACGTAGGTGCCCTCTTCTTCGATGGGGTTCTGGGTGGCCATGACCATGAAGGGGTTGGGCAGCTTGTGGTTGACGCCGCCGATCGTGGTCTGGCGTTCCTGCATGGCCTCGAGCATGGCGGACTGGGTCTTCGCCGAGGAGCGGTTGATCTCGTCGAGGAGGACCATGTTGGCGTGGACGGGGCCCAGCTGGGTGACCATCTCGCCGCGCTCCTGGTTCCAGATCTGGGAGCCGACGATGTCGTTGGGCATCAGGTCGGGCGTGCACTGGATGCGGTGGAACGTTCCGGATACCGCGGAGGCGAGGGTCTGTGCGGCCGTCGTCTTCGCCAGGCCGGGCACGGATTCGACCAGGACGTGGCCGCCGGCGAGCAGCGAAGCGGTGAGCGCGCGGCGCAGCCCTTCCTGACCGACGACGGTGTGCTGGTAGATGGTGGTCATGCGATCGAGCAGGCTCTTCGCGTGGGCCAGCTCGTCGTTCGTCAAGTAGTTGGGCACGGGCTCTCCTTGCGTGCGCGGTCGGATGCTGTTCCAGTGTAGCCCCTCCGACTCCTCGTTGACGCAACCCGGTCAGTTTTCGCTTCTCCATCAACGAGGCAGGGGCTGGGTCCGCCCGTGATCTTTCCTCTACGCTCCGGCAGTTACCCGAGGGGGAGAAAAAGGGGTGAGCCCCGGAGTTTCCTCCGGGGCTCACCCTCAGATCCGCTTCGATCAGGCCTGCTTCGCGGCGGCAATGCGCGCGCGGAACTTGGCCAGCTGCTCGGTGATGGCGGCGGGAACCTTGTCGCCGAACTGCGAGAAGTATTCCTCGGTGTCGTCCATCTCGGCGGCCCAAGCGTCGGGATCGATCGCGAAGAGCTTCGCCCAGATGGCCTCGTCGATGTCCAGGCCGTCGAGGTTGAAGTCCTCGAACTTGGGGTAGCGGCCGGTCACGCCGTCGATGGCCTCGACCTCGCCGGCGGCGCGGCGAACGATCCAGTCCAGGACGCGGGCGTTGTCGCCGTAGCCGGGCCACATGAAGTTGCCCTCTTCGTCCTTACGGAACCAGTTGACCTGGTAGACGTGCGGGAACTTCTCGCCCAGCTTGTCCTGCATCTCCAGCCAGTGGCCCCAGTAGTCGGCCATGTTGTAGCCGCAGAAGGGCAGCATGGCGAAGGGGTCGTGGCGCAGCGAGCCGGCCTTGACGTCGGTCGCAGCAGCGGTGACCTCGGAGGCCACGGAGGCGCCGATGAACACGCCGTGGGCGGGCTCGTACTGCTCGGCAACCAGCGGGACGTTGGTAGCGCGGCGGCCACCGAAGAGGATGGCGTCAACGGCGACACCCTCGGGGGCTTCCCAGTCGGGGCAGATGATGGGGCACTGCGAGGCGGGGACGGTGAAGCGGCTGTTCGGGTGAGCAGCCTTCTCGCCGGACTCGGGGGTCCAGTCGTTGCCGTGCCAGTCGATCAGGTGCGAGGGAACCTCGCCGTCGATGCCTTCCCACCACACGTCGCCATCGTCGGTCAGAGCGACGTTCGTGAAGATGGAGTTGGCCTTGGCGGTCTCCATGGCCATGGGGTTGGTCTTGTAGGAGGTGCCGGGGGCAACGCCGAAGAAGCCAGCCTCGGGGTTGATGGCGCGCAGGCGGCCATCCTCACCGGGACGCATCCACGCGATGTCGTCGCCGACGGTCTCGACCTTGTAGCCGGGGATCGTGGGCTGGAGCATGGCGAGGTTGGTCTTGCCACAGGCCGACGGGAAGGCGGCGGTGACATGGAACTGCTGGCCGGTGGACTCGCGGGTCAGGCGCAGGACGAGCATGTGCTCGGCCATCCAGCCGTCACGCTTTGCCATGGTCGAGGCGATACGCAGGGCGAAGCACTTCTTGCCGAGCAGGGCGTTGCCGCCGTAGCCCGAACCGAAGGACCAGATCTCGTTGGTCTCGGGGAAGTGGGTGATGTACTTCTCGTCGTTGCAGGGCCAGTTGTCGTCTTCCTGACCGGGCTCGAGGGGAGCGCCGACCGAGTGAACGGCGGGAACCCACACGCGACCCTCGTTGATGAGGTCCATGGCAGCAGCACCCATGCGGGTCATGATGCGCATGTTGACGACAACGTAGGGGGAGTCGGTGATCTCAATACCGAGCTGGGAGATGGGGCCGCCCAGGGGACCCATGGAGAAGGGCACCACGTACATGGTGCGGCCCTTCATGGAACCCGTGAACTTCTCACGCAGGGTGGCCTTCATTTCCTTGGGGTCGGCCCAGTGGTTCGTCGGGCCGGCGTCCTCTTCCTTCTCACAGCAGATGAAGGTACGGGACTCAACACGCGCAACGTCGGACGGCTTGGAGCGAGCCAGGAAGGAGTTGGGGCGCTTCTCCTCGTTGAGCTTG
Organism: uncultured Actinomycetaceae bacterium; assembly: GCA_963537735.1. Classification (GTDB taxonomy): domain Bacteria; phylum Actinomycetota; class Actinomycetes; order Actinomycetales; family Actinomycetaceae; genus Pauljensenia. Next base: position 7,484 of record CAUTGT010000021.1, read on the forward strand.
GTGAACATGCCGCTCTCGACCATCTGAGAGGTCAGGCGATCCCACTCTTCCTGGGAGCCGTCGGAGAACTCGATGGCGTCAGGCGTGGTCAGCTCAGCGATTTCAGCAACCCACTTGATGACATCTTCGGGAGCGTTCGCCGGAGCGGCTGCACGCACGTCCTGTTCGGTCACGGACATTTTGCCTCCTGAGGCATTTCGGATTGTCGAGGCCGCAGTTGCGTCCTCGATTGACAGAATCAATCATGCCGGACCCCTCACCCGCGCTTGCGGGAGCTTGGTCCCGGTCACACCTTAATCGTAGTCGAACAAGTCACACCCCGCCCGGCCGATAGGGACCTTCAACCCATCTACAAGGCCTACTCTCGGCGCCCTGCGCTGCCCCGACCTCGTGAATGCGACGGAAGTCGTCCTTTCACCCTTCGCCGTGAGATAGAACACCGGATATGGGGTCACAAATCCATATCTGAACTTGAAGTCTCACCACCCCATGACGGACGATTACAGGTAGCACAACAGTGCCATTCACCATTGGAAGGACCGAATACACCATGGGACTCCGTTCTAAGACCCAAGGCCCTGACTTTTTTGAAGATCTGACCTCTCAGGCCCGCCAGCTCGTGCAGGCCGTCGAGTTCCTCTCTCACATCTACGCCGCCTCCCCCGAAGAGCGCATCGCCCTGCGCGATCAGCTCCACGAGGTCGAGCACCGCGGCGACGAGCTGAACCACGACATCGTTCAGCGGATCAACTCCTCGTTCATCACGCCTTTCGACCGCGAGGACCTGCAGTCCCTCGCGTCGCACCTGGACGACTGCCTCGACTTCATCGACGAAGCCGGCGATCTCCTGGTCGTCTACGGCATCGCCGACATCCCCACTTCCCTCGTCTCGCTGCTCAACGAGCAGATCGCGGTCATCGAGCACTGCGCGGCGCTGACCGCCGAGAACATGCCCAAGCTCAAGTCGCCCGTGGACATGCGCGACTACTGGATCGAGGTCAACCGCCTCGAGAACGAGGGCGACCTGGCCTACCGCCGCACCCTGACGGCCCTGTTCGACTCGGGCCTCGACCCGGTCACGATCATCAAGCTCAAGGACATCGTCCAGGGCCTCGAGTCCTGCGCCGACGCGTTCGAGGAGCTGGCTAACGTCATCGAGTCCCTCGCACTGAAGGAATCCTGAGCCGTGGATCTGAATCTGATCCTCGTCTGCGTCGTCATCGCCGTCGCGCTGTTCTTCAGCTACACGAACGGCTTCCACGACGCAGCGAACGCGATCGCGACCTCCGTGTCGACGCGCGCGTGGACTCCTCGCGCGGCGCTCCTCATGGCCGCAGCGATGAACGTCATCGGCGCCATGATGGGCACGGCCGTCGCAAAGACGGTCGGCAAAGGCATTATTTCGATCAGCGACTATGCCGAGTCTCCCATGCCGGAGATGCAGCAAAAGGGCCTGGTCATCATCCTGGCCGCCCTGCTGGGCGCCTGTATCTGGAACCTGATCACCTGGTGGTTCGGACTCCCCTCGTCCTCCTCGCACGCCCTCATCGGCGGCATGGTGGGCGCGGGCCTCATGAGCGGCACGGTCGTGTACTGGTGGGGCATCATGAGCCACGTCGTGATCCCGATGTTCGCCTCCCCCATCATCGGCTTCGTCGTCGGCTACATCGCCATGAAGCTCGTGCTGGGGGCACTGCGTCACGCGCAGTATCACCGCACGATGCGTCGCTTCCGCGCCGCGCAGCGCTTCTCCTCGGCGGCCATGGCCCTGGGCCACGGCATCCAGGACGCGCAGAAGACGATGGGCATCATCGTCATGGCGCTGCTGGCCGGTGGCTACGGCGAGCACCACAACATCCTTGATCCCATCACGGGCGAGATGAACGTGCCGCTGTGGGTGAAGGTGTCGGGCGCTCTGGCGATTTCGCTGGGCACGATGGCCGGCGGCGGTCGCATCATGCGCACGATCGGCCGTAAGATCATCGACCTGGATCCGGCTCGCGGCTTCACGGCCGAGGCCGTGTCCTCCTCGATCCTGTACCTGTGCTCCTACGTTATTCACGCCCCCATCTCGACGACGCAGGTCGTGTCGACGGCGATCATGGGCGTGGGGTGCACGAAGCGCTTCTCGGCGGTTCGCTGGGGCGTCGCGGGCAACATCGTCATCGCGTGGTTCCTCACTCTGCCTGCCGCCGCGCTGGTGTCGGGCATCGTGTACCTCCTCGTGGCGCTGCCTCTGGGAGTTCACTGATGCGTGGTCGCCTCGTCGCGACGGCCGCGGTCGCCGCTCTTCTCGCTGCCCCGCTCGCGGCATGCTCGGATTCGTCCGTCATGCACATGCGGGTCGGGCAGTGCATCCTCCTGCCCGAGGATAAGAGCGCGACCACGGCGACGACGATCGAGAAGACCAGCTGCACGCGCGAGCACGACGCTGAGGTTTTCGCTCTGGCATCCGCGCCGGACGGGGATTTCCCGGGCGCCGAGGCGCTCAACCGGCAGGCCGAGACCGAGTGCATTTCCGCGTTCGACGCGTACGTGGGGTCGGATTATCTGACCTCGTCTCTCGACGCGACGTGGATGATCCCAACGAAGGATTCGTGGGCACAAAACGATCGTTCGATCGTGTGCCTGGCGCGTCCGTTGGATCATTCGAAGCTCACCTCGTCGGTGAAGGA
>CAUTGT010000022.1:0-10061 GCA_963537735.1 uncultured Actinomycetaceae bacterium
GACGCTCCCGGCCCGATCCTGCGCGGACACATCGGCGACACCTTCCACATCACGCTCGTGAACAACGGGACGATGAGTCACTCGCTGGACTTCCACGCGGGCCTGGTCGCCCCCGACAACGTCATGCGCTCAATCGAGCCCGGGCAGACCCTCGAGTACACGTTCGTCGCGAAGAACGCGGGTATCTGGCTCTACCACTGCTCGACCGCACCCATGTCGATGCACATCGCGAACGGCATGTTCGGTGCCGTCGTCATCGACCCGACCGACCTGGATAAGGTCGACCACGAGTACGTCATGGTCGCTTCCGAGCTCTACCTGGGCGCGGACGGACAGCCCGCAGACGCCTCGCTCCTCTCGGCCCTGCAGCCCAACGCGATGGCCTTCAACGGCGTGCCCTTCCAATACAAGGCGCACCCGATCCAGATCAAGACCAACGAGCGCGTGCGCGTATGGGTCATGGACGCGGGCCCGAACCTGGCGACAACCTTCCACGTCGTGGGCACCCAGTTTGACACCGTGTGGCGTGAGGGCGCCTACGTGATCCGAGGCGGAGGAAGCGGCGGCGGCTGGGGCCAGGTCCTCACGCTCGGTGCCGCCGAGGGCGGCTTCGTCGAGTTCACGCCGCTCGAGGCTGGCCACTACACCTTCGTCAACCACGCGCTTTCGCTGGCGGAAAAGGGCCAGCTCGGCGTCTTTGAGGTGACCGACTAGACCTTTCCCCGACCCCCGGCCACGGCCTCGTCCCCATTCGACGAGGCCGTGGCTCTTTCGCGGCACGCCCTCCCCTCGCGGAGGGTCCGAATGGTTACGAACGCCCCATGTCGCTTGGCTTTCGGGACGCTGCCCCGGCGATAGAATGGATAGATGCTCGGCACCTATCTTGACATTCTGCGTTACCGCCAGTCCTGGAAGTTCTCCGCGGCTGGCCTTGTTCTACGCATGCCCATGTCGATGGTGGGACTGTCAACGATCCTGATGGTGCGCGCCGAGTACGGCAACTACACGCTGGCCGGCGCCGTTGCCGCGGTCAACATCATCGTTATGGCGCTCTGCGCGCCCATCCTCGCGCGCCGTGTCGACCGCCACGGGCAGCTGCGCGTCATGGGCCCAGCCTGGACTATTTCAGTCCTGTCAATGTCTGCTCTGGTCGCCGCCGTCATCATGCACGCTCCCGAGTGGCTGCTCTTTATTCCGGCCGCCCTCGCGGGCGCCACGTGGGGAGCGCCCGGTGCGCTCGTGCGCTCGCGCTGGTCGACGATCCTGCACAAGCCGGGCCAGCTGCCGACCGCCTACGCCCTCGAGTCCGCGGTCGACGAGTTCGTGTACATCGTGGGCCCAGTACTCTCCACGGTCCTGGGTACCGCCTTCCACCCGGCCATGGGCCTGGCTATTTCGATCGTGTGCCTGGCGATCGGCGGCACCCTCTTCCTATCACGCCGCGACTCCGAGCCCGCGATCATTCCTTACGATCCAGGCGCCCCACGCGAGTCCGTGATCCGCAAGCCCGTCGTCCTCGTCATGGCCGCGACCTACATCGGCATGGGCATGACGTTTGGCGCGATGGAAGTGTCGATGGTCAGCTTCACCGAGGAGCTGGGTACCCCCGCGCTCGGCGGTATCCTCCTCGCCCTGTTCTCCATCGGCTCGCTGACGGCCGCCCTCGTGTACGGCGCGCGCACGTGGAGGCGCCCCACCTGGCAGCTCTTCGTGATCGGCGTGATCGCGATGGCGATCGGCATGAGCCTCTTCCCCCTCGCATTCAACGTCTGGACGATGGCCGTCGTCATCCTCATCACGGGACTGACCTGCGCGCCCACGATGACAAACGTCAACGTCATCATCCAGAAGTCCGTCTCCCCCGCGAAGCTCACCGAGGGCCTGACCTGGATGTCCACCTCGATCAACCTGGGCACCTCACTGGGCACGGCGATCGCCGGCCCCGCGATCGACGCGATCGGCGCGCGCGGCGGCCTGTTCACCATGTCCGGGGCGGGGTGGGCGATGGTCCTCCTCATGCTCATAGGCCTGCCCGCGCTGCGTAGGAGCACTACGGCCACCCCGGAGCCTACGCTTCCTCTCGACTGAGGACGGATTCCCCTTCGATTCTTGCGCTCATGGAAGCGCAAGGCCCTATGATTGCCGTAATGCGTTTGCGACCCCCACTCATTGACGACGAATCTCCTTCGCTCGCGCTCGCCCTCACGGCCGGCGTGGGTGAATTCGCGTCGTCTCTGCTGGTCGCTGCCATGTCGCAGGGCTGGTACTACCCCGGAGTGGTTGGATTCGGCGGCATCGGCTCTGAGCGCAGCGCCCGCATCCTCGGCCGCGTCCTCATGGCGCGCGGCGACGAGGGCCGTTCCTGGCTGCAGGCCCGGCGCGGATGGCGTCAGTTTTTCAACGCGCAGGTCCCCCGTCAGCCTGTCCTTATCACGGTCGGCAACGCGCGCCGACTCGCCTTCGCGGACCGCGGCGGATTCGTTGACATGACGGTTCTGGGCCACGGCCTCGAACCCGGCTGGCACAACGCAACCATTCAGGTCCTGCACGCGGGCGACGTCCGTGCGCTCGGCCTGTCCGAGGACACCGCCACCAAGCTCGCAACCACCCTGCGCACGGCGACCCCACTGCCCGCCCCGGCCTCGGCGATGTACGAGCGCCCCCGCAAGGGCCGTATCCGCGCCGGCCGCCCCACCTCCGTGCGCCTGCGCATCGTGTCGGACCAGGAGCATTTCGGCGTGGTCTCCGACATCGACGACACCGTCATGGTGTCGATGCTGCCGCGCCTGGTCACGGCCGCAAAGCACGCCTTCCTGGACCGCGTGTCGTCGCGCGAGGCCGTCCCCGGCATGGCGCACCTGCTGACAACGCTGACGACGTCGTCGGCCTCGTCGGAGGGCGTGCCCGAGGGCACCCACTCCCCCATCATGTACCTGTCCACCGGCGCGTGGAACGTCGTGCCGACCGTGCGTTCCTTCCTGGAGCGCTCCGGCTACCCGGCCGGCGGCTTCCTCATGACGGACTTCGGCCCCTCGAATACGGGATGGTTCCGCTCAGGACCGGAGCACAAGCGCCGCGAGCTGCGCCGCCTGGCCCGCATGTTCCCGCACATACGCTGGCTCCTCGTCGGCGACGACGGACAGCACGACCCGGAAATCTACGCGGAGTTCGCCCGCGAGTTCCCACAGTGCGTCGCGGGCATCGCGATTCGGTCCCTGTCCGAGATCGAGCAGTTCATGGCGCACGGCAGCTTCGAGGCCATGGTGCCCGACGCCCTGTGGACCGTCCCCGAGTCCGTCCCCGTCTGGTACGGCTCGGACGGCGAGGCACTCCTGGAGAACATACGAGGCCGGGGCACGGCCGGACCGCTGAGCGACCGCTGACAGCGACGTCCCCATCGCCCGCGGCTCTTCGCGCCCAACGAGCGCCGCAGAGAAGCGAAAAGGCCGCCCACTCGGGGCGGCCTTTTCTTCTGTCTCAGTCCTGCTTCGTGCCCGACATCGGTCGGCACTTCGCGGGCTGCTCGATCGAGTCGTTGGACTTGAGGACTCGCTGCACGTCCTCGGCGCTCATCGTGTCGTCGTAGAAGGTGCCGAGTTCGACCTTGACAGTGGCATCCTCGGCGTCGCTGAGGCGCACGTGGGAGCCGGGGAAGAATCGGGCCACCGAATAGGCGGCGTCCACCGAATCCGCGCGTGCCGTGATGCGTACCTTGCCGGTGTACTCGGTGTCCGAGTTCGCCGGTTCCTCGGTCTGGAAGCCGGCGGTTGAGAGCATATCCGTGGCCTTGGAGGCCAGGCCCTGGTGCTGAGTCGTGTTGATGACCATGACGGTGACCTGCGAGGGCGCCACGGGCTTCGCGTCCACCGTCGGACACGGGATGTCGCCGGTCTCGGCGTACTTGACCTTGACGGAGAAGTCGTTGCCAAACGGGACGGGAACGATTCCTGTGAACACGAGGGCGGCCGCCACCGCGGCCACTATCATCGCGATGCCGATGACAGCGAACGTCGTGTTCTGGCGCTGCTGACGCTCGCGCAGGAAACGCTGACGCGGAGTGAGGGCAGGGCGGGGCGCGTTCGGAGTACTCACAGTGTCCACCCTAGCTAATACGGGCGGCCCGAGGCCAGACAACGCCCCGTCAGGCGCATTACATCTCGCCCCGCACCTCCCCTCAGCGCTACAGTAAGGTCACCCTGAGTAACGGGGAGATTCCACGCGCTACCACCCCTCGACGGGCACACATGCGCGCAGGGCACCCCGGCCTCGTTCACCCCCACCGAAAAGAGGACCGCGATGAGCTTCCTGGATTCCGACCTGCTCGCCCGCATCCACGAGCGCGCCGCCGACGCGGACGCCACCAACACCTACCCCGACAAGGATCTGGAGGAGCTGCGCGAGGCTGGATACCTGTCGGCCTTCGTTCCCACCGAGTTCGGTGGTGCGGGCCTGAGCCTGACCGAGATCGCCGCCGAGCAGACGGCGCTGGCCAAGGCGGCTCCCGGCACGGCGCTGGGCATCAACATGCACCAGATCATCGTCGGCCTGGGGCGCTACCTGGTCGCCCACGGCAACGCGCGCGGCGAGCAGATCCTGCGCGACGCGGTCGCCGGCGAGGTCTTCGGCTTCGGCATCTCCGAGCCGGGCAACGACCTCGTGCTTTTCGGCTCGACGACGCGCGCGACCGCGACGGCAGACGGCGGATACTCCTTCGAAGGCACCAAGATCTTCACGTCCCTGTCCCCCGTGTGGACGCGCCTGCTCATCTTCGGGCGCGCCGAGACCGAGGAGGGCCCCAAGTCCGTGTTCGGCATCGTCCACCGCGACGATGAAGGCTACTCGATCAAGGACGACTGGAACACGCTGGGCATGCGCGCCACCCAGTCCATGACGACCCTGCTCGAGGGCGTCACCGTGCCCACCGAGCGCATCCTCACGATCACGGACCCGGGACCGAGCGCCGACCCGGTCATCTTCGGCATCTTCTCCCACTTCGAGATCCTGCTGGCCGCCACCTACCAGGGCGTCGGCGAGCGCGCGGTCGAGGTGGCCGCCGAGCACGTGGCGAAGCGCCGCTCGGTCAAGAATCAGACGACCTACTCCAACGACCCGGACATCCGCTGGCGTATCGCCGAGGCGGCCCTCATCATGAACGCGGTCGGCCCGCAGATCCGCGAGCTCGCCCGCGACATCGACGAGGGCGTGGACCGCGGTCGCTCGTGGATGCCGCAGCTGTCCGCCGCGAAGAACGCGGCCGCCGAGGCCACACTGCGAGCCGTCGAGCAGGCCATGCGCGCGTGCGGCGGCAGCGCCTACTACAACACGCACGAACTCTCGCGCCTGTACCGCGACGCGCTCGCCGGCCTCTTCCAGCCCTCCGACCAGGAGTCCCTGCACGCCGCGTGGGCGAACCTGATCCTGGGCCCCATCGAGAAGGCTCAGTAGGCTCCCACAGGCGACAGGGGCGGGCCCGAGGAAATCCTCGGGCCCGCCCCTGTTATGCGCGTGAGTTCAGTCGTTCCAGCTGAACTTCTGGGGGCCGATCTCGCCGGTCGTGCCGGTCATCCAGCCGCCGCGCGCCAGCGCGAAAGACTGGCCGGTCTTCGTGTTCCAGCAGCTGATGCCATCCTGCGTGGAGTGGCAGGCGAAGTCGCCCTTGGTCGCTGCGGCACCGTACGCGAGGGCGTTGCCGCCACCGGGTACCGCACTCTCGCAGGACTGTCCGGCCGAATCCTTCGAGGCGCTCAGGACACCGACCTGGCTGCCGGAGCAGGAGGCGTACCCGTCCTCGGCCCAGTCGGATTCCTTGATGCCGCAGCTGACGCCGTCAGCGGTGAAAGAGCAGGTGATGTTGCCGGACGGGGACGAGAAGGAGTCCACGGTGATAGCACCGGCGGGTGCCGGGTACTTGACGGGTTCCTCCGTGGTCGCGCTCGGGGAGGGCGTCGCGTGAGCCGGCGCCGAGGAGGACGCCGAGGGGGTCGCGTCCGAACTCGTGGCCGGGCCCTCGTATCCGCGCGTGAAGACGTAGATGACGAAGCCGAGGAGGATGACCGCAATCAGACCAAGGATGCCCAGGACAAGGCCCATCATCGGGAAGCCACTGCGTTCCTTCTCTTCCTTCGGCGCGACTTGCTGCGAGGCAGTGGACTGCACCTGGTAGGAGGCGCCGGCACCCGGGTAGGCCTGCGGCGTGGACTGGGGGCGCGCGGGGGTGCCCGACGCGCTGGGGTAGGACGAGCCGGAGGACGCGCTCGGGTAGACGGCGGTCGCCTCGGGATCCTGGGCCCCCTTACTGCCCATGATGGACTGACGCTGCACCTGGGCGACGACCTGCTCGCGAGCACCCACCTGCGGGACGGGAGCATTCGTGCCGACGACAGCCGAGTAGGGGGTGGTGCGCTCGACCTGCGAGTAGGAGTTCACGCCGCCCTGGCCGAGCACGTACATCCCGGATTCGGAGGTGCGGATCGACGAGCCGGCGACCGCGCCAGACACGTCTCCGTGCATGACGAGATAGCCGTTGGAATCGATGTAGCCGTCGTAGTCGTCGCGCGCTTCGAGGGCCGCGTTGACCTGCGGATCGTTGAACTGATGCAACCAGTCGAGCAGCCCACGGTAAGCGTGCGGATGCGCGGCCACGGCCGGGCGCAGCTCGGGGTAGCGGTACGCCAGCTGGCGCAGCGCTTCAGCGTCGGTCGACGGGTCCTGGGCAGCCGCCGCAGGGTCGTCGAAATGCAGCTCTTCAGCCATCGAAACTCCAGACTTCACGGTCACGAGGTTGTTACACAATACCGCGATCAGGGGTCACAAGTGAAACCTTCCCCATATTTTTTCCCAACATGCGGCGCTGTCACTTGACAAAAGCTCTACGAGTCCCCACGGAAGATAAACCTGTCAAAGTCCAGCATGTCGATGTCGCGCGCGAGGGAACGAACCTGGTCGTCCCACCCCGGCCTCGTCGCGGAAAAACCGTCCGGTGTGCCCAGGTCGCGGGCCTGCTGGAGGGCAAAGGAACGCACCCCCATTTCGCGTGCCCGCGCCGCCACCGCGAGCGCATCGCCCGGCCCGTCCGGGTATACAGTCAGGCGCACCTCGTGATCCACCTCGGGGTGCGCCAGGACGATGCCCAGCGACTCCCACGCCCGCTCGCCCGCGCCACTGCGGCCGGCCACGGCCTCATAGTTGCCGGGGGTCGCCTTCACGTCGATGCCCACCCAGTCGACGAGGCCCGCGCCGAGCAACTCCCCGAGGCGCCGCGGGTAGGGGCCCGCGGTGTGCAGGCCGACGCCGAAGCCAAGCTCGCGCACGCGCGCCATCGCGGCCCCGAGCGCAATCTGGCGGGTCGCCTCGCCGCCGGAAAAAACGACGCCATCGAGGAGGCCGCGCCTGCGCGCCAGCAGGTCCTCGAGCGCGCTCCACGCGACCACCCCCGGGATGCGCGGGTCGATGATCGCGCTGTTATGGCAGTACGGACACGCCCACGGGCACCCCTGCAGGAACAGGGACGCCGCGAACTTTCCCGGCCAGTCCACGGTCGACATCGGCACGAGGCCCGCGATCTGCAGGTCGTCCGGCGCCCACTCGCGCGCATCCCGCCCCTGGGCGAGGCCGGGGACGCCCAGGCTCAGCGTGCCCTCCCGGGTCGCCCCGGCCTCGTACTGCGGGGGACGGGCGCCCACGTCAGCGGCTCCCCGCGGGAGGGAACGCGCTGACGAGCTCACCGTGCGCATCCGCGGCGCTCTCGGAGAACATCTGACGCTCGTGGTACTCGCCCTTCTTACCGATGTTGAAGGACTGGACCGGGCGGAAGTAGCCCATGACGCGCGTCCACACCTCGCAGGCCTGCGGCTCCGCGTGGGGGTGGGCGGCCGCGCACTTGTCGCAGGTGAAGTGTTCGCCGGCCAGGTAGCCGTGGACCGGGCAGATCGAGAAGGTCGGCGTGATCGTGATGTAGGGGACCTTGAAGGCCGTCAGCGAGCGGCGCACCATCTCCTTGCAGGCTTCGCCCGAGGAGACGCGCTCACCCATGTACAGGTGCAGGACCGTGCCGCCCGTGTACTTGCCCTGCAGGACCTCCTGATCCTCGAGGGCCTGGAACGGGTCATCCGTGTAGCCCACGGGAAGCTGCGAGGAGTTCGTGTAGTAGGGTTCCTCCGGCGTGCCCGCCTGGATGATGTCGGCGAATCGCTTGCGGTCCTCCTTCGCGAAGCGGTAGGTCGTGCCCTCCGCGGGGGTGGCCTCCAGGTTGTACATGTGGCCGGTGGCCTCCTGGAGCTGAACCATGCGCTCGCGCACGCGATCCAGGACACGCACGCACATGTCGAAGCCGCGCGGGTCCGTCAGGTCGTAGGCGTCGTCGCTGAAGTTGCGCACCATCTCGTTCATGCCGTTGACGCCGATCGTCGAGAAGTGATTATCGAGCGTGCCCAGGTAGCGCTGCGAGTAGGGGAAGAGGCCGTGGTCCATGTGGTGCTGGATGGTCTCGCGCTTGATCTCGAGGGACTTCGAGGCCAGGTCGATGAGCTCGTCCATCCGCGCGACGAGCCCCTCCTCGTCGCCCTTGTAGAGGTAGCCGAGGCGCGCCATGTTGAGCGTGACCACGCCGATCGATCCGGTCAGCTCGGCCGACCCAAAGAGGCCGTTGCCGCGCTTGAGGAGCTCGCGCAGGTCCAGCTGGAGGCGGCAGCACATCGAGCGGATCATGTGCGGATCCAGGTCGGAGTTGATGAAGTTCTGGAAGTAGGGCAGGCCGTACTTCGCGGTCATGTCGAAGAGGGCATCGACGTTCTCGCCCTCCCAGTCGAAGTCGGGCGTGATGTTGTAAGTCGGGATCGGGAAGGTGAAGACGCGCCCGTCCGCGTCGCCGCCCGTCATGACCTCGATGAACGCGCGGTTGATGAGGTTCATTTCCCGCTGCAGCTCGCCGTAGGTGAAGTCGACGACCTCCTCGCCGATGAGGGGGTGCTCGTCGGCCAGGTCGTCCGGGCACGTCCAGTCGAAGGTCAGGTTCGTGAAGGGGCACTGGCTACCCCAGCGCGAGGGCACGTTCAGGTTGTAGATGAGTTCCTGCATGCACTGCACGACGTCCTCGTACTCCATGTTGTCCAGGCGCACGAAGGGGGCCATGTAGGTGTCGAAGGAGGAGAATGCCTGGGCGCCCGCCCACTCGTTCTGGAGGGTGCCGAGGAAGTTGACGATCTGGCCGCACGCCGAGGAGAAGTGCTTGGGCGGGGCCGAGGCGATCGCGCCGCCCACGCCGTTAAAGCCCTCCTGGATGAGGCGCTTGAGGGACCAGCCGGCGCAGTACCCGGCGAACATGTCGAGGTCGTGGATGTGGTAGTCGCCCTCGCGGTGCGGCGCGCCGATCTCGGGGGTGTAGACGTGTTCGAGCCAGTAGTTGGCGATGATCTTGCCCGCCGAGTTCAGGATGAGGCCGCCGAGCGAATACCCCTGGTTCGCGTTGGCGTTCACCCGCCAATCGGAGCGGTCGAGGTATTCCTGCACGGTTGCGATGGCGTCGACGTCGTAGCGGGGCGAGCTGGTCATGTTCCTTGTCCTGTCTTGATTCGTTGTGTGCTGGGGGCCTACGGGCTGGGCACTACGTTGTGGGAGATATGTGTGGCGGTGTTCCGGCTCGGTCGTGCGCGCGGACTCTGCGCTTCGGTGGGCGGCCGGTACTGCTGGACGCGTGATCGACACGTCGCGGATGCTCTGCCCTCGTGGGGCGAGGCCGTGGCACTGTGGGTGGAGGCGGTTTCCTTCGCCCGGCGTGAGGATTCCCTAGATCTAGGGAAACACGGCCATCAATCACTAGATGTAGTGTTTGATGCGAACAGTGACCACAATATCTAGTGGCATACGTACGCCAGAAGCACGACGCGCGCGGTGGACAGTTCCGCTCATCACGCGCGCGCTTTTTCGACACCCATCGGGGACTAACGTCCCATTGCAAGGCCGAGCGCGACTGCCCACTACAACGACATGCGACAGCCCCAACACACAACGAGGCCGCGACCGGAAAACCCGGCCACGGCCTCGTCGAGATAGTCGGACGAATC
>CAUTGT010000023.1:0-10007 GCA_963537735.1 uncultured Actinomycetaceae bacterium
TGTGGGCTGCACGCGGCAGCGGAGCATCCGGATCGCCGCCCTGTTCGCGGATCATCGCGCGCCAGCGGTCCATCGCGCGCCCATCCGCCAGGGCGGCCTCCACGTCGGCGTCGCGGACCCCCGCGAGGTCAAGCATATTGCGCGCGAGCTCGCACGTCAGCTCGACGAGGTCGGAGGGGCCGCCGCCGGCGAGGACCTCGACGGATTCCTCGACCTCGAGGGCGTTGCCGATCTTGCGACCCAGCGGCACGGACATGTCGGTGAGGAGGGCGCGCGTGGCGACCCCCGCGTCGCGTCCGAGGTCGACCATCGTGCGGGCGAGCTCGCGCGCGGCGTCCAGGTCCTTCATGAAGGCACCCGATCCGACCTTGACGTCCAGGACGAGGGCTCCCGTACCCTCGGCGATCTTCTTGCTCATGATGGAGCTGGCGATCAACGCGATCGACTCGACGGTCGAGGTGATGTCTCGCAGGGCGTAGAGCTTCTTATCTGCGGGCGCCAGGCCCGAGCCCGCCGCGCAGATGACCGCGCCACAGCCCGAGCCCAGCTGGGTCATGATCTCGTCGTTGCTCAGCTGCGCGCGCCACCCGGGGATCGCCTCGAGCTTGTCGAGGGTGCCGCCCGTGTGCCCCAGGCCTCGACCCGAGAGCTGGGGGACGGCCACGCCGAAGCACGCGACCAGCGGGGCCAGGGGCAGGGTGATCTTGTCTCCCACGCCGCCCGTGGAGTGCTTATCGGCGGTCGGCTTGCCGATCCAGGAGAAGTCCATGCGCGCGCCCGAGCGGATCATCGCGTCCGTCCAGCGGGCGATCTCGCCCCGGTCCATGCCGCGCAGGAAGATCGCCATCGCCAGGGCGGCCATCTGCTCGTCCTTGATGACGCCCTTCGTGTAGGCGTCGATCGTCCAGTCGATCTGGTCGGGGGTCAGCACTCCCCCGTCTCGCTTGACGCGAATGATGTCAACGGCATCAAAGAGAGCCATCGTGTCCTTCTTTCTCTTCCGACGAGGCCGGGGCCGCCTGGGCGACGCTCGACAGGTCGTGGGGTCCAAACGCACCGGGCAGCACCTCGGTCATGGGCGCGACGCCGTCAGGCATGAGGACCATGCAGGACGGCCCGCCGTGCTCGTAGATGAGCTGGCGGCAACGCCCGCACGGGGCCACCGGCTCCTCGTTGCCGTTGACGGCGACGACCGCAACGAGGGTGCCTCCACCGGAGCGGATGAGGTCGGAGACCATCCCGCACTCGGCGCACAGGGTGACGCCGTAGCCCGCGTTTTCGACGTTGCAGCCGCTGACGAGCCAGCCGTCTGCCGTCAGGCCCGCGGCGCCCACAGGGAAGTTCGAGTAGGGGCAGTAGGCGTGCTTCATGGCCTCGATGGCCTCGGCCAGCAGGTCATCCCAGTCAATATCTGTTGGATCCATACGGATGCTCACTTCACGTAGGGAATGTTCTCGGCGGCGGGAGCACGCGACTTGCCGACGAATCCAGCGACGGCCACGATCGTGACCACGTAGGGGATCATCGAGACGAGGTCGGCGGGGATCGCGGGCTCGATGTTGGGCAGCATGCGAGCCAGGGCCTGCGCGAAGCCGAACATGACGGCCGCCCCCATGGCGCCCAGCGGGTTCCACTTGCCCAGGATCATGGCGGCCAGGGCGATGTAGCCGTTACCTGCGGAAATGTTGTCCGTGAACGCCAAGCCGGAGCCGATCGTGAAGAACGCGCCGCCCAAGCCAGCGAAGGAGGACCCCAGGATCGTGTTGAGGGTGCGCGTGCGGCCCACGTTGATGCCGACCGTGTCGGCGGCGCGCGGGTGCTCACCGCAGGCCCTCAGCCGCAGGCCCCAGCGGGAGCGGAACAGGAAGAAGGCCAGGGCGATGACGGCCGCGTACATGAGGTACACGAGGATCGACTGGTTGAACAGGACCGGTCCGATGATCGGGATCTCCGACAGGACGGGGATCTTGATGTCGGACAGCGAGAACTGGTTGGTGTTCAGGCTCCCCGGAGCGTCCTTCATGATCGTGCCGTAGAAGAACGTCGTCAGGCCAAGCGCCAGGACGTTCAGGACGACGCCGACGATGATCTGATCCACCCCGTACTTGACGGAGAAGAGGGCCAGGAGGGACCCCAAGAGGGCACCCGCGAGGGGGGCCGCGATGAGGCCCGCGTAGGGGGTCTGGAAGTACGAGGCCGCCATGACACCCGCGAACGCACCGACCAGGAGGTCGCCCTCAATCGCGATGTTGACGACACCCACGCGCTCCGAGATGACGCCCGAGAGGGAGCCGAAGATGAGGGGCGTCGAGATCGCCACGGTGGACACCAGGGTCGAGGTCAGGGTGACGACGCCCGAGGACCCGGAGCCAGCGTAGAACAGGAATCCCAGGATCGTGGAGAGCCCGACGACGGCCATGCCGCCGACGCGCGCCCACGAGGGCTGGGTGATGCGCCGCAGCGTCGCCACAACCGTCCAGGCGGTGATCGCGATCGTCAGGGCAGCGAGCAGCCACACGATGGGGGCACCCGCAGTGACGATGTCGGGGATCGCGTAGGACTGCGACTTGTCGTTGAGGCGCAGGGTCATGTCACCGCGAGCAGTAGCCGCGAAGACCACGAGCAGCACGCAGGCGGCCACGTAGATGCCGGGAAGCTTCCAGGAGCGCTTGGCCTCAACCTGAGTGACCGCGCCGGACTCACTTGTGCTCATCTGCGTTCCCCTTTCGCGTGTTCGCCGCGAGCGCGCGGACATCGGGTAGACGGAACAGCCACCGCACGAGGGCGGGTGCGGCGATCAGGAGGACGATGACCGACTGCAGGATGAGGATCATGTCGATCGGCACACCCTTGGCCTGCATCGTGTAGCCGCCCGCCTTAAAGGCACCGAAAAGGAGACCAGCGCCAAACGTTCCCCACGTCTTGTTGCGACCCAGGAGGGCCACCGTGATCGCATCGAAGCCGATCGAACCGGCCACGTCACGCGAGACGTACCCGATCGTGCCCAGGGCCTCGTTCGCCCCGGCGAGGCCGAGGAACGCGCCCGAGATCACCATCGTGATCGCCGTGATGCGCTCGACCGAGATGCCGGCCGTTCGGGCGGCAGCCGCATTCGCGCCGACCGCGCGGATCTGGAATCCCAGGGTGGATCGCTCAATCAGCCACCAGAAGGCGACGAGGGCGACCAGGGCGACCAGGAACCCGACGTGCAGCTTGAAGGGGGCGGGCAGCAGCCGCGCAAGGGCCGCACTCTCCGCAACCTTAGGAGTCACCGGCTGATTCGTTCCAGGCACCTGCCAGGCCTTCTGCGCGAGGGTGTATCCCAAGCCCAGCGTCGCGATCGAGTTGAGCATAATCGTCACGATCACCTCGTTCGCGCCCGTCTTCGCTTTCAGGACGCCCGCGATACCGCCGTAGAGGCCACCCGCAACGACCGCGACGAGGAGGGCCACCAGCGTGTGCACAACCGGCGGCAGGCTCACCGCGAAGCCCACCCACACGGCCGCGAGCGCTCCGACGATGATCTGTCCCTTGCCGCCGATGTTGAACAGGCCGGCCCGGAAGCCGAGCGCCAGGCCCAGGCCCGAAATAATCAGCGGGATCGAATAGAAGAGAGAGTCCGTCAGCGGCTTGATCATGCGAACAGCGTTCGCCGCGTTCGGGTCCACGATGGAGCCGCGGAACATCGCATAGTAGGCATCCACCACGGACGCCCCCGACAGCGCAATGAGGATCGCTCCAATCACGAAGGCGATGAGGACGGCCAGCACCGACACAAACCACTGGGAGCCAAAGACCCGGGTCGCGATGCCCGGCCCGTTACTCGAACGTGCACTCATTGCTCCTCCTTTCCAGACAGCCCGGCGTCCCCAGCGGATCCCGAGGAAGCCGCCACGGCCTCGTCCAGGGGGACGCCGGCCATCATGAGGCCCAGGACATCGCGTCCCGTGTCCGCCGGAACAATGCCAACGATGCGGCCGCGGTACATGACGGCGATGCGGTCGGCTAGCGAGACGACCTCATCAAGCTCCGAAGAGATCAGCAGGACCGCGCAGCCCTGGTCTCGCACGTCCACGATCCTGCGGTGAATGAACTCAATCGAGCCGACATCGACGCCTCGCGTCGGCTGATTCGCGACCAGCAGCGTCAGGTCACGCGACATCTCGCGGGCCACGACGACCTTCTGCTGGTTACCGCCCGACAGGGAGGACACCGGGTCCTCGATGGCCGTCAGGCGGATGTCGTATTCCTGTTCCTTGTCGCGGGCATTGCGCATAATCGCACCGCGCTTGAGGGAACCAAGAGACGAGAAAGACGAGGAGCGGAACTGGTCCAGCACCAGGTTGTCCGCAATCGAAAACGAGGCGATGATGCCGTCCGTCGACCGGTCCTCGGGGATGAACCCAACGCCCGCATCCAGGGATTCTCGAGGCTTGGCTCGCGTAATATCAGCGTCCTCGAGTCGGATAACCCCGCTGTCGGGTGTTTGCAAGCCCAGGATCACCTCAGCGAGCTCCGTCTGTCCGTTGCCCTGCACGCCGGCGACCGCCAGGATCTCACCGCGAGGAACATCGAAGGACACATGATCGAGCAGCGGCACTCCGCCCACACCCAGCAAAGACACGTCCTCGAAGGACAGGCCGCCGCCCGAGGGGCGCGCGGGTTCCTTCTCCACGCGCATCAGCACCTCACGTCCGACCATCTGCGTGGCCAACGAGGCCTCGGAATCGCTCGGGGATGCATGCCCCACGACGCGACCGCGGCGGATCACCGTGATCTCGTCGGCCACCGCGCGCACCTCGCGCAGCTTGTGCGTAATGAACACGATCGAGGTCCCCGCATCGGCCAGCTGACGCATGATCGTCATCAGCTCGTCCGTCTCCTGCGGGGTCAGCACCGCTGTTGGCTCGTCGAGAATGAGGACCTTCGCCTGGCGCGACAGCGCCTTGACGATCTCCACCCGCTGCTGGGCACCCACCGGCAGATCTTCGATAAGGGCGTCCGGGTCCAGGTCGAAGCCGAAACGCGCCGAGACCTCGCGCACCGTCTGGCGGGCGCGCTCGCGGCTGATGATCCCTGCCGGTCCGGTCGGCTCGAAGCCCAGGGCGATCGACTCGGCGACCGTGAAGACGGGGATAAGCATGAAGTGCTGGTGCACCATGCCGATGCCCGCCGCGACCGCGTCGCCCGGACCCTTGAACGTCACGGGCTCGCCGTCGATGAGGATCTGCCCCTCGTCAGGGGCGTGCATCCCGTACAGGACGTTCATGAGCGTGGACTTGCCCGCGCCGTTCTCCCCAAGCAGGGCGTGAATATGCCCCTCCTCGATCGTTAAATCGATCGAGTCGTTGGCGGTGAGGGGGCCAAACCTCTTCGTAATCCCCCGCAGCTCTAATTTCATTCCTTCGACCTTCCCGGGCAGGTGGGCGCACCCCCGATGCCCGTGTGGGGCTGGCAGCGTCACCGCCACCAGCCCCACACGCGCCGTATCACTTCGGGGCGTTCTGCGATTCGATCACGAGCTTGCCGGACTTGATGTCATCCGTGAGCTTGGTCAGGTCCGCCTTGAGCTCCGCGGACACCTTGTCATCGAAGTCGTGGAACGGGGCGATCGAGACGCCGCCGTTGGCCAGCGTGCCCACGTACGGGGTCGAGCTGAACTTGCCGTTGACCGAGTCCTGGATCGCCTGCTCGACCGAGGCACCGATCTCCTTCATGACCGAGGTCAGCACGATCGAGGAGTAGTCGGGGTTGGCCTCGTACCAGTCGGAGTCAACGCCGATGATCCAGGTGTTGCCATCCGCCTTGGCGGCCGCCGCAGCGCCCAGGCCGACCGGGCCCGCGACGGGCATGATGATGTCCGCGCCCTGCGAGATGAACTGCTGGGCCTGCTCCTTGCCGAGAGTCTGATCGTCGAAGGACTGCGTGAAGGAGCCGTTCTGCGCGGCCTTGTCCCAGCCGAGCAGCTGCACGTTCGTACCCTTGGCCTTGTTGTAGGCCGCGACGCCGTCAGCGAAGCCATCCATGAACACCGTCACCGAGGGGATCTGGATACCGCCGAAGGTGGCGACCTTGCCGGTCTTGGTCATGCCCGCGGCCACGTAGCCGGCCAGGTAGGCGGCCTCAGCGGTGTTGAACAGCAGCGGACGCGCGTTGTCCAGCGTCACCGTGTTGTTGTTACCGTCGTTGAAGCTGGAGTCGATGAGGGCGTAGTGCACATCCTTGTTCTCCTCGGCGGAGGTGTGGACAGCCTTCTCCAGGTTGAAGCCGACGCCGATGATCAGGTTGCAGCCATCGGACACCATGGACTCCACGTTCGGGTTGAAGTCCGCGTCCGAGTTGGACTCGGCCGTGTTGATCTGGATTCCGAGGTTGGTCTGGGAGGCCTTGAGGCCGTCGTAGGCGGACTCGTTGAAGGACTTGTCATCCCAGCCGCCGGCGTCAGAGACCGCGCAGGCCTTAAACGAGGTGGCGTCCTTCGCCCCGCCGGACTGGCTGGTGGCAGTTCCTCCACCGCCACCACAGCCGGCCAAGGCGAGCGTTGCGACTCCCGCCGCAGCGAGGAGCTTCGTGAGGTGCTTCATGAGTGTTTTCCTCCGTTGATGTGGATTATTCCTTGAACCGGTGGCGGCGCGGGCCGCGGATCATGTCCGCACAGCTATTGCGCGAACATTTGTCATGATCGACTTTTACGTCTGATCCGAGTCTCCCGCGCCACCCCTCCCCTGTCAAGGGCTACTTGTTTTCGCTTTGGTAACGATTGAAGCGGCGCCGGGCAAACACCCCGGCAACGCCGATCGCTCCGACAAACATCGCACCGGCCAGGCCACCCGAGTCCGCGCCCGTGCGGGCCAGGGAGCCCTTGGGAGACTTCGTGTTCTTATTGGGAGTCGGAGCCGCCTGGGGGCCGGGCTGCGGATCACCTGCCACGTCAGCCGACGGGCTCGGGGCGGGCGCCGCGGTGCCCGCGCAGGTCACGGGGATCGTCAGGCCGTCCCCGGCCTCGACGACGGTGGCGAAATCGGTGGCGACCGTGACGGGCACGTTCACGACCTCGCCGGCAGCCTTGCCCTCACATGCGCCCACGACCGTCACGTCCACGCTCGCCTGTCCCGCGCCATCCGTCGTGATGACCGAGGCGGCGTCGGAGGCGTGCGCGTCCACGAGGGAGTTGTCGACCTCGGCCACGGCCTGCGCTCCCCCGGCGCTCACGCGCACCTTCGAGGTGATGGAGGGGCCTTCGGAGAAGGACAGGCCGCGCAGCGGGATCGTCACCGTCGACCCGTCGGCGACGGGATCCGTGGGCAGGGTCAGGCCGATCGAGGACTTGGCCTCGCGCGGCGTCAGGCCTCCGGTGGCCTGGATCGAGCGGGCCGCCGCACCCGAGTGCGCGCCCAGGTAGGCGTTGAAGGAGTCGCGGTCCAGGTTTCCGTTCGTCGTGGCCGCTCCCCCTCGGGTCAGGGCCTCAAAGGAGTCGCCGCCCGCCAGCAGGAAGGTCACGGAGCCGACCGTGTACGTCGCGTCTGCCTTCAGCGGTTCACCGTTGATCGTCACCGACGTGATGCGCTCCCCGTAGGGCTTCGCCGGATCGTAGGTATAGCGCACGTTCGAGGACAGGCCCAGCTTGAGCATTGGCCGGGAGTTCTGCGAGTTCAGGTCCGTCTTCCACTGCTGCTCGAGCGCGTCCTTGACGTCCGAACCCTTGAGCGTCACGTACCCCAGCTCGTTGGAGAAGGGCTCGACCTCGTAGGTCTGCGCGTAGGTGATCGTCCCGTCCTCGTTCGGCACCAGGTCGGCGCGCAGGCCACCCGCGTTGATCATGCCGATGTCGACGTTCTTTCCATCCGGGGTGAGGATCGTTTCGCGCAGGGAGTCGGCCACCAGGTCACCCAGGGAGGACTCGATGCCTCGGTTCGACCCGGGGTCCGTCGACCCCTCGGGGGTCGTGAAAACGCCGCGCCTGAAGGGTTCCGTGTAGCCCGTGGCGACGACGCGCTTGCCGGCTTCCTTCGAGTCGGCCTCGGCCTTATCGACGATCGCCTGGGTATCCGCGTCGGCGCCGCACTGGGCGACCTCTGCTGCCGGGATGAGGATCGAGTCGGCGCTAGTCACCTTGCGCGTCGCCGGGTCGATCGTCAGGCGGATCAGACCCAGGTTGTCCGTGTAGGAACCCGACGCGATGCCCGCCAGGCGCGGGTTGGCGGACTCGAAGGACTCCACCGAGTTCACGTGGTCGAACTCGTAGGGCACGTGCGTGTCCCCGCCCATGAGACCGTCGACGTCCTTGCCGACCTTCGTGTAGTTGTTCTTCACGTCGTCGTCCAGCATGGCGATGACGACGTCGGCCTCGCCGCTAGTCTTCAGCTTGGCGGCCAGGGAGTTGATGCGCGCGATTGGGTCCGTGAACGTCAGGCCCGCCGTCGTTCCGGGGCTGAGCTTGTAGGGCACGTCCTGAGCGATCGCCCCGATGAAAGCCACCTTCATGCCCGAGGGCGACGTCCACACCTTGTAGTCCCCCAGGTAGGGGGTGCCGTCCCCGTAGGTGCCCATGCCCTCGATATTGGCGCCCAGGTAGGGGAAGGTCGCCTGGACGAACTCGCTCGGGTTGGAGCCGTCGACGCGCTGCTTGAAGACGGCCTGCCCCATGTCCAGCTCGTGGTTACCGATCGTCGAGGCCAGCGGATCCATCGTGTTGAGGGCCGCGATGGTCGGGTTGTCCTTGAGCGCGCCGGAGATGTAGGGGGACGCACCAATATTGTCTCCCAGCAGGGTGAACGAGGAGTTGGGGTTCGTCGCGCGCGCCTTCTTCAGGTAGCAGTTCATCGCGGGCAACCCGGCCTCGCGCACGACGCCCTTCTTGGCGACCTGCTGGATGTGCCCGTGCACGTCCGTGAGGTTGTAGAGGTCCAGGGTGATCGGCGAGGCCTCGTTCTGCGAGGCCTCATCCTGTGGGGCCGCGAGCGCCGCTGCGGGCAGGGAGGCCAGGGAGAGGGCGGCCGCCGAGGCGAGCGCGAGGCGAGTCCATGGTCTGCGCATGGGTGTGTTCCTTTCATCGGGGCGGCACCGAAGCCGCGTCCTGCGTGGTGTGTGTGGAGTTCGTGGTGTCAGCCGCGGCGGCGGCGAGTGCGGCGCGAGACGAGGATGAGGCCACCGCCGACGGCGGCGAGGAGAATCCCGATGCCGATTGCCCGGTCGGCGTCCGCACCGGTGCGCGCAAGTCCGCTCACCGTGGCAGCGCGCGTGGGCGCCTTAAGGGACGAGGCCGTGGCCGCCCGCGAGGGAGACGGCGCGGGGGACACGGACGGGTCGGCGGACGGCTCGGTGCTCGGCGTCGGGGCGGGCTCGCCCCCACCGAGCAGGGTGAGCCCAATGAGCTCGGGGTTGTGGTCCGAGGAGCGGTAGGGGTTGTCGGCTTCGACGGCCAGGTGGGCGTTCATGCCGGCCCTCGAGTATTCGAAGGCGATGGACTCCTGGGCGTTGACGGCCCAGCTGGTGACGCCCGCCAGCAGCGGCTTTGCTGCCGCGTTGGCAAAGACGTGGTCGAGGGAACCGGAGCGTCCCGCGTAGACGTAGGAGGCCTCGCCCGCGCCGGAGACGCGCTCCCAGCCCGCGGCCTCGAGGGCCTTGATCGGATCCTCCTGCGAATAGGAGTTGAAGTCACCCACGAGCAGGGTCGGCTTGTCCGCGAATCGGGCGGCGAAAGACGCCAAGGCACCCGCCTGGGCGACGCGGATCGCGTTCGCGTTGCCCTGACCGTCCCCGCTATCGACGTTGCCGGGAGGGGCTCCCTCGGGCACGGATCCCTTCGACTTGAAGTGATTGGCGACAACCACGAAGGTGGCGGGCGCGGTCCTCTCGGTGGTCACACGGGCGAACTCTTGGGCGAGGGGCTGGCGCGCCAGGCCCGTGAACGCCGGGTCGTCGTGGATTAGCGAGGGGCCGACGGGGGTCACGGTCGCGGGCTTGTAGATGAAGGCGACCCGGATGACGTCCTCGGCCTCGGGAAC
>CAUTGT010000024.1:0-9903 GCA_963537735.1 uncultured Actinomycetaceae bacterium
AGCTCAACCTGGCGCAGCGTCGGCGTCACCGCGATGCCACGCGCGGCGATCTCGCTGGCCTGATCCGCATCGATACCGCTGCCGTGTTCGATGTCGTCAACACCGGCCTCGATGAGCGAGTCGATGACGCGGTGCGAGAACGCGTGGACGGCGATCCTCGCCCCGGCCTCGTGAACGGCGGCAACGGCGTCCGTCAACATGGCGGGGTCCCACAGGGGCATGAGGTCCGAGTCCGCTCCGGCGCTGCGGTCGATCCAGTCTCCGACGATCTTGACCCACCCGTCGGAGGAGCGCGCCATCGACGCGAGAACCGCGGGCAGCTCTCGCTGATCTTCGACGTCCACCGGCAGGTCACGCATGTAGCGCTTCGGGCGCGCAACGTGGCGACCGCAGCGGATCAGGTGAAGCCCGGTTGCGTGAGCCGCCGGCGAGTTATCGACCGGCACGCCACAGTCGCGCACGACGGTCACGCCGCTCGCGAGCGTCGTCCGCGCCTGCTCCACCATCTCTTCTTCGGACACCGAACCGGTCGCCGAGTAGCCGATGTGGCAGTGCGTGTCCACCATGCCGGGCACAATCACGCCGACCGAAGGAGCATATTCGCCGTCGGTGACGCGGCGGATCACTCCCCCGTCGACACGCCATGTGCCGCGCACCCACGACGGGCGCTCGGACGCGCTATCCGCCCACAGGGCGAGGCCGGAGAACGCCATGCCTCAGAGCTGGCCGAGCATGCGCTTGACGTCGTCCGGCAGATCGTCGATCGTCGGACGCGGAGCCGGCGCCTCCTGGGCAACGCCGAAGGACGAGCCCTGGGGCGCGCTACGCTCGGACGGGGGCAGCATGGCCTCGAGCTCCTGCTGGCGGCGCTTGGCGGGGTTACCGGAGCGGGCGCTCTTCTTCATGCGGGCACGCTGAGCCTGCGCCTTGCGAGCGTTAGCCTTCTGCTTGGCCTTGCCACCGCGACCCGGAAGCGCGCCCATGCCGGGAACGCCGCCACCCATCTGGCCCATCTGCGCCATCATCTCGCGCGCAGCCTCAAAGCGCTGCACGAGCTGGTTCACCTCGGTCACTGTCGTACCGGAACCGCGGGCGATACGCGCGCGACGCGAGCCGTTGAGGATCGACACGTCCTCACGCTCAGCCGGGGTCATCGAGCGAACGATGGCCTCCACGCGGTCGACCTCGCGCTCGTCGAAGTTCTCGATCTGCTCGCGCATCTGCGCGGCACCCGGGATCATGCCGAGCATCTTCTTCATCGAGCCGAGCTTCTTGATCTGCTGAAGCTGGCTCAGGAAGTCGCCGAGGGTGAGCTGGCCGGCCATCGCCTTGGCCGCGACCTTCTCCGCCTCCTCGGCGTCCATCTTCTTTTCGGCCTGCTCGATCAGGGTGAGAATGTCACCCATGTCGAGGATACGGCCGGCCATACGATCGGCGTGGAAGCGCTCAAAGTCATCGAGGCCCTCGCCCGTCGAGGCAAAGAGGATCGGCGCGCCCGTCACGCCGCGCACAGACAGCGCGGCACCACCGCGCGCGTCGCCGTCCAGCTTGGACAGGACGACGCCCGTAAAGCCGACGCCGTCACGGAAAGCCGTAGAGGTAGAGACCGCGTCCTGGCCGACCATGGCGTCGAGGACGAACATGATCTCGTGGGGGTTGACGGCGTCGCGGATAGCGATCGCCTGCTCCATCATCTCCTGGTCGACACCCAGGCGGCCAGCCGTATCGACGATGACCACGTTGATGCCGCTCTGGCGGGCAAACTCGACACCGCTCCTCGCAACCTCAACGGGGTCACCGACGCCGTTGCCGGGCTCGGGCGCCCACACCTTGACGCCGGCGCGCTCGCCGACAACCTGAAGCTGCTGGACGGCATTGGGGCGCTGAAGGTCGGAGGCGACGAGCAGGACGGTCTTGCCCTCCTCGCGCAGCCACTTACCCAGCTTCCCGGCCAGGGTGGTCTTACCGGCACCCTGGAGGCCGGCGAGCATGAAGACGGTGGGGCCGGACTCGGCGAAGGTCAGCTCACGCGTGGCACCACCGAGGATCTCGACGAGCTCCTCGTGCACGATGGAGACAACCTGCTGACCCGGGTTGAGAGCCTTCGAGCGGGCCGCGCCATAGGCCTTTTCACGCACCTGCGTGGTGAACTGGCGAACGACGGGGAGCGCAACGTCCGCGTCGATGAGGGCGCGACGAATCTCGGAAATCGCGTGATCGACGTCCGACTCGGTCAGGACGCCGCGGCTGCGCAGGCTGCGGAAGGACTGGGTCAGGCGATCTGACAGGTTTCCAAACACGTGTTTACTCCCAAGATGGCGGCTGTACTAGGCACAGGTTAGCGCACCTCGGCCCCGGGAGTCGTCTCACCGGGGCCGAGGTACGTGTCATGGTGGCGGGGTTCAGCCCTGCGCGGAACCCACGATCGCGTCGACGAAGCCCTGCGGATCGAAGGGGGCCAGATCGTCGGCCCCCTCGCCGAGGCCGACGAACTTGACGGGAACGCCCAGCGCACGCTGGACGGAGACGACGATGCCACCCTTGGCGGAACCGTCGAGCTTCGTCAGAACGATGCCGGTCACGCCGGTGGCCTCCGCGAAGACCTCGGCCTGCTTCATGCCGTTCTGGCCGGTGGTGGCGTCCAGCACCAGAAGGACCTCGGAGACCGGGGCCTGCTTGGTCATGACGCGCTTGATCTTGCCGAGCTCGTCCATCAGCGTGGACTTGTTCTGCAGGCGTCCCGCAGTGTCGACGAGGACGACGTCGACGTCGCGCTCGACGCCCTCACGCACGGCTTCAAAAGCGACGGACGCCGGGTCGGCACCCTCGCGGTCGCTGCGCACGACGTCCACGCCCACGCGCTCACCCCAGGTGGCGAGCTGGTCGGCGGCGGCGGCACGGAAGGTGTCGGCGGCACCCAGGATCACGGACTTGTCTTCCGCAACGAGGATGCGAGCGAGCTTGCCGACAGTCGTGGTCTTTCCGGTGCCGTTCACACCGACCATCAGGACGACGGCGGGCTTAGCGGAGCCGTCGACCTCGGGGCGCTCAAGGTTGAGGGAGCGGTCCATGGAGGGATCGACAAGGGCCAGGAGTTCCTCGCGGAGGATCTCACGGATGCGCGCTTCGTCCGTCACCGACTCGACCGCAACGCGACGCTTGAGGGCTTCCATCAGCGTGTCGGTGGCCTCGAGGCCGAGGTCAGCGATGAGGAGAGATTCCTCGATCTCCTCCCAGTCCGCGGCACCAAGCTGGCCGCGGCTGAGAACGCCGAGGATCGCGCGGCCCAGCGAACCGGAAGACGCGAGACGTTCGCGCAGGCGCTCCATGCGTCCGCGCACGGGTTCGGGGCGCTCGATGGACGAGGCCGGGGTTGCGGGAGCTTCAGGGCTCTGATCAGGGGTGGGCTCATCTGCGTCCGCCGGACCCGCTCGAGGCTGGTCTGTATCATCGAGCGACGCCTCGGCAGGTCTGTCGGGGCGAGCCTCGACGGGAGCCTGCACCTGAGGCTGAGGGGTCACGTCCTGCGAGGAACGGCGACGCGAACTCACGGCAAAGCGAATGACGACACCGATAAGCACGGCGACCGCCAGGGCGATAACGACTGCCCACGGCGATTGGAGGGTGGAAATAAAAGCGTCCATAGGGTCATTATCCCCTATGGACGCTTGTGACAGAAAACCTGAGTCCGGCATCACTGCCTTACGACTGCGTTGACTCCTGCACGGACTCCCCGCCTCGGTCGGCGCTACGACGGCCACGGTCGAAACGCACGCTCACGCGGTCAGTCACCGTTTCGAGGCGGTCGATGCCGGGCAGACGATCGGCGTCAAAGTACGCATTCTTCGAGTCGGCGCTTTGCAGGAGCGAGTGCAGGGACGCCGTACGCGGAACCACGGGGCCGTCAGGTGACGAGGAGGCACGCTTGGGCAGCGAGTGATGGGTCTTAACCTCATCGGCGATTTCCTCGCTCTCTCGCTTGATGACGCCCTTCCACTCGTCCGCGCTACGTCGCGACAGCGCCAGGACAGCGACGACACCACCCGCGACGACGAGGACCAGAACGACGGTCAAAACAAGAATCAGTGCACCCTCAAGCATGTGATCATCCTGCCTTACGAGAACCTCAATATGCGACGATGCCACCCGCACACGCACGCATTGTGACGATGTTGTCACGAGGGCCGGGAACAATCGTTCCCGGCCCTCGGATGTGTCGATAGCGCGTCAGTCGAGGTAGTCGCGCAGAACCTGCGAACGCGAGGGGTGGCGCAACTTCGACATGGTCTTGGACTCGATCTGACGGATGCGCTCGCGCGTCACGCCGTAGACCTTGCCGATCTCATCGAGAGTCTTCGGCTGACCATCGCCCAGGCCGAAGCGCATCGACACGACGCCGGCTTCACGCTCGGAGAGAGTGTCCAGGACATGGTGGAGCTGTTCCTGCAGCAGAGTGAAGGACACGGCGTCCGCGGGCACGATGGCCTCGGAGTCCTCGATGAGGTCACCGAACTCCGAGTCGCCGTCCTCACCGAGAGGCGTGTGCAGCGAGATCGGCTCACGACCGTACTTCTGAACCTCGACGACCTTCTCGGCGGTCATGTCGAGTTCCTTTGCCAGTTCCTCGGGAGTGGGTTCGCGACCCAGGTCCTGGAGCATCTGGCGCTGGACACGCGCGAGCTTGTTGATGACCTCGACCATGTGCACCGGGATGCGGATCGTACGAGCCTGGTCCGCCATCGCGCGGGTGATCGCCTGACGAATCCACCAGGTCGCATAGGTCGAGAACTTGTAGCCCTTCGTGTAGTCGAACTTTTCGACGGCGCGGATGAGGCCCAGGTTGCCTTCCTGGATCAGGTCCAGGAACTGCATACCGCGACCGGTGTAGCGCTTGGCGAGCGACACGACGAGGCGAAGGTTCGCCTCGAGCAGGTGGTTCTTCGCCTGCTGACCATCCTGAGCGAGGAAGTGCAGCTCGCGACGCTCGCGGCTGGTCATCTCGTCGGCCTGGTTCTTCAGCTTGTACTCGGCGTAGAGGCCGGCTTCGATACGGCGAGCGAGGTCAACTTCCTGCTCGGCGTTCAGCAGGGAGACCTTACCGATCTGCTTGAGGTAGTCCTTCACCGGGTCGGCGGTTGCACCGGCGACCGTCACCTGCTGGACGGGTTCGTCGGTCTCATCGGAATCGGAGACGACGAAGCCACCCTTGACGTGGATGCCATCGTTCGTACGCTCACGAAGTGCGGCACCCTCAGCGAGCTTCGGGTCCTCTTCCTCCGCTTCATCCTCTGGGTCAGCTTCATCTTCGACGACGGTCTCGGCCACGAGTTCGGGGTCCTCAAGGTCCTCACCAGTCGGGTCAAAGTCCACGTCAACGGTGTCATCGATTTCCTCGACGACCTCCACGACGATCTCTTCTTCCTTCTTCTTGCGACCGCGCGTCTTCTTCGCGGCGGGCTTGGTCGCAGCCTTCTCTTCGGCGGCGGCAGCCTTCTTCGTCGTCTTCTTCGCAGCCGTCTTCTTAACAGGGGCTTTCTCGGCGGCTTCTGCTGCGTCGGCGGCCTTCTTGGTCGTCTTCTTGGCGGCGGTCTTCTTGGCGGGAGCCTTCGGCTCGACCTCTGCCGTGTCAGCAGCCTTCTTCGTCGTCTTCTTCGCAGCCGTCTTCTTCGCGGGGGCCTTCTCGCCGGCCTCTGCGGCGTCGGCACTCTTCTTCGTGGGAGCCTTCTTCGCCGGGGCCTTCTTCGCGGCAGACTTCTTCTCCTCGGCGGGGGCGCTCACCGCATCGACCGCGGCGGCAGCCTTCTTGGCGCGCGTGGTCTTCTTCGCGGGGGTCTTCACCTCCGTGGTTTCCTCAGTCGTCGCGGAGTCCTTTGCCGAAGCGCGAGATGCACTCACACGGGTCCCTTTCATTGATGGGCATGCACAACGGAGCCGATCGCAAATCGGCATACCAGCGCCAAGTCTAGTGCCTTGCCGATTAGTTTTCCTGACGGTAGGTGTGAGGATGCCCCGCCTTGGGCGCACCCGCGCACTCAAACCTCGGTTAGAGTGGGCGTATGACTCTGAGCGACAGTTTCGCAACGCTGCGTCCAACAATTGACGAGGCGACGTCCACCAGCCTCGCCCATCTCCTCGCTCGCGCAGGAGGTTCCGCCCGATCCGGGGAGTTCTCTCACGCGGTCCTCGCATCCGTATCCGGCGGAAAGCGTTTCCGTGCCCTCATGGCTCACGTGGGCTACGCGCTCAGTTCCGGCACACCCATCGAGGAGGTGTCGCTCCCCCATCTCAGTGCGGCGCTGGAGCTTTATCAGGCGAGCGCCCTCGTCCACGACGACATCATCGACAAGGCGGACGAACGACGCGGCATGCCGACGCCTCACCGCACGCTCGCGGATCACCATGCCGCGCAATCGTGGATCGGATCGTCGACGGACTTCGGTCGACACAGCGCAATCTTGGTCGGCGACTTCCTCTTTTCGGCGGCGACGGCTGCCGCAGACGAGCAGGCCCTGACGCTGTGCGAGGACTGCGCCCGCGCTTTTGCCCGCCGATTCGCCGATATGCACGCGGAAGTTGCGCTGGGGCAATACCTCGACATCACCGCCGAACAGACCCCGCTTGATCCCGAGCGCACGGACGCACTCAGCATGAGCGACGCACTCGAGGTAGCACTGCACAAGTCGGCTCACTACTCGGTCGTCCACCCTGCCCTGCTCGGAGCGATCTGCGCAGCGGAGTCGTTCGATCAGGTTGTCGAGCTGCTCGACGTCCTGGAGACGATTCTGACGCCGTGGGGCCTGGCTTTCCAGCTGCGCGATGATGATCTCGGTGTCTTCGGAGACCCGGCAGTGACCGGCAAGCCCGCCGGCGACGACCTGCGCGAAGGGAAGCGCACCGCGCTCCTGGCACTCACGTGGGAAGCCTCCTCCCCCGCCGAGAGACGCACCCTCACCGACGTTCTCGGGGTGGCCGATGCCTCGGCAGAGCAGATCGCGGCTGCTACCGAGATCGTGGACCGCAACGGGCGCGCCGCCCACGAGGCCGAGATTGCGCGCCTCGTGGCCGACGGAGACGCCGCGCTTGAGGCCAGCACCTTCAATGAGGGGGCACGCGCTATGCTGCGCGAACTGTGCTCGATCCTGACCGCCAGGCGGGCCTGAGAGGGGCGCCGAGCCTCAGAAGGCCAGCGTCGAGGCGATGCGATTGACTCGGTGATGACGGCCCGACGTGAGCGCGTCGATGGGACGCTCACCCAGCTCGTCCTGCACGGTGTACAGCCACGCCGCTGCTTCCTCGGCGGTGAATCCGTCATCAGCGAGCAGCGTCAGTGTGCCCTGCAGGAACGGGAGCGGCTCCCACCCATTCTCACCCTTGACGATCGCCTCCTGCGGGACGCCGCGCGCCCCGGAGCCGTCGCGCGCTTCGATGAGCACGCGATCGCGGATCAGCTGCTTGAGGCGGCGTTCCTCGATGCCGAGGAGACGGCAGACCTCGTCGGTGGAGAGCACGGTGGTATCAACACTGGTCATAAGCGCAAGACTACCCCATTCATGCGCCGCACCGACGCGGGCACTTCCAGTGATTTCGCGAAAACTCCCATAGAATCGAGCAAGTGAGCGATGAACAAACATTCGACCAGACGGACCCGTTGATCGGCCTCCTCGTCGACGAACGGTACCGGGTGACGCGCAGGCTGGCGCGTGGCGGCATGGCCACCGTCTACATCGCGCAAGATGAGCGCCTTGATCGTCCCGTCGCGCTCAAGGTCATGCACCCGCACCTGGCGGACTCCCAGGATTTCGTTGCCCGCTTCCGCCGCGAGGCGCGCTCCGCCGCACGCATCGTTCATCCCGGCGTCGTCTCTGTGTTTGATCAGGGTGTGGTCACGGGCCAGGGGTTCCTCGTCATGGAGCTCATTGACGGCACGAACCTGCGCCAACTTCTGCGCGCGCAGGGTGCTTTCACGATTCCACAGGCGCTGCGCTACACGACCGACATTCTTGAGGCACTGCGCGCCGCCCACCGCGTCAGCGTTATTCACCGCGACGTCAAGCCCGAGAACATTCTCGTTCCGACCGACGGTCCGGCGAAGGTGACCGACTTCGGTCTGGCGCGTGCTGCCTCCGAAGTCTCGATGTCCTCGACGGGCAACATGCTCGGTACAGTTGCGTACATTGCCCCGGAGATCGCGACGACCGCTCAGGCTGATGCCCGGTCGGACATCTATTCGGTCGGCATCATGCTCTACGAAATGCTCACGGGCTCCGTTCCCTGGGCGGGTGAGTCGCCTCTGCAGATCGCGACGCATCACGTCTCCGACGACGTGCCCAGCCCGTCGGAGGCCCAGCCGTGGATTCCCCGAGAGATCGACGATCTCGTCGCCGCTCTGACCGCCCGCGACCCCGCCTCGCGTCCCGCCGACGCATCGGACGCGATCGACCTCGTCACACGCGCTGCTGCAGCCATTCCGTCGGAGCTGGCCAACCGCCGCGCGGACATCGCGCCGGCTGACCGAGCAGGCGCCTCGGAAACGAGCGCGCTCAACACCGAGCTGATCTCGGCTCAGTTTACGAGGCCTCTGCCCCTCCCGGCACCGTCGACGGTCGCCACTGTCCACACGTCTGCCCCGCTCCCGGATGCTTCGGAGAAGACCGACACCAAGACGTACAAGGGTGCCGCCCTGTGGGCCACCCTCGTCGTGCTGCTCCTCGCAGCCGCAGTCGTTGGCGGACGCTGGTGGTGGACCGAATATGGCCCCGGCTCCTACCTGACGATGCCCGCGACGGACGGTCGTCCCCTCGCGGATGTTCAGTCGGAACTGAACGCGATGGGACTTGCTTCTTCCGTTGAGGAGGAATTCTCTGACGACGTCGCCGCCGGTTCGATCACTCGCTCCGATCCGGAAGGCGGTGAACCCGTCCATAAGCGCGCCGAGGTTCACCTCCACGTCTCCAAGGGCGTGGACATGAAGACGGTCCCTGACCTCGTCGGTAAGAACCAGGACGACGCACGTAAGGCCCTCACCGAGGCCGGCCTCGCCCTGGGCGCCATCACCGACGCATACTCCGAAGACGTTCCGCAGGGACAGGTTATCTCGCAGTCCCAGGCCTCCGGTTCGCAGCTGGCACACGACAGCGCCGTCGATGTGGTGCTGTCGAAGGGCCGCGAGCCCCTCACCGTGCCGTCGCTGAACGGGATGAGCGCCGATGCCGCGAAGGGCGCCATCGAGGGACTTGGCCTCGTGGCGGCGCCGACGGAGGCATTCTCCGACACGGTCGCCCAGGGCCAGGTCATCTCGCAGCAGACCAATGAGGGCACGATCTTGCACCGTGGCGACACCGTCGCCTACACCGTGTCGAAGGGCCCCGAGAAGGTCGCTGTGCCCGATGTCGTCGGCCGCCAACGCCAGGATGCCCGTGCCGCCCTCGAGGCTGCCGGCTTCACCGTGCAGGAGGAAGCAATCCTCGGAGGCTTCTTCGGAACGGTCCGACAGACCGATCCCGCCGCCGGAACAATGCTGAAAAAGGGCAGCGTCGTCACGATCACAATCGTCTAACGCCACGCCCCGCGCCACTGGCGCCGCAAAAGTTTCCCGGCCTCGTCCATGACGGACGAGGCCGGGAAACTTATGGGCGGGCAGCTCACTCCTCGTCGGAGGAACTCTTCGCCAGGTACTGGGCGACCTGGAAGGCCATCTCCAGGCTCTGCTGGTGGTTCAGGCGCGGATCCACGAGCGTCTCGTAACGGTCGCGCAACGCCTCGTCATCGATATGCTCACTGCCGCCAATCACCTCGGTGACGTCGTCGCCGGTGAGCTCGATGTGCAGGCCACCCGGGACGGTTCCCGCGGCCTCGTGTGCTTCGAAGAAGCCACGGACCTCGTCCATGACCGTCTCGAAGCGA
>CAUTGT010000025.1:0-9678 GCA_963537735.1 uncultured Actinomycetaceae bacterium
CGCATCGCCCGCTCGGCCTCGCGCTGATCCTGCTTCTCGCGCAGGGCCTGACGCTTATCCCATTCCTGCTTACCCTTCGCCAGGGCGATTTCGACCTTGACGCGGCCCCCAATGAAGTACAGCTCCAGGGGCACGATCGTGTAGCCCTTCGCGGCCACGCGGTCCTGCATACGGTCAATTTCCGCGCGGTGCAGCAGCAGCTTGCGCTTGCGCGTGGGCGCGTGGTTCGTCCACGAGCCCTGCGAGTACAGGGGGATGTTAGCGCCGTACAGCCACGCCTCGCCCCCGTTGATCTCGACCCAGGCGTCCACGAGGGACGCGCGGCCCATGCGCAGCGCCTTCACCTCAGTGCCCATGAGGGCCAGGCCGGCCTCCCACGTGTCCTCGATCGTGTAGTCGTGGCGCGCCTTCTTGTTACGGGCGATCGTCTTCTTCGCGTCGGAGGCAGCCTTGGCGCGCTGCCCCTCCGTGGGCTTGGGCTTCTTCCATTCCTTGGGCATGCTGCCTCCTTCCAGACTCGTTGTCCGCACTCGTGCGGAAAGACCCCCGCAGCGAAATCGCTACGAGGGTCCATCCTAACGCGGATTACAAATAATCCATCGGCTCAACATAACTTCCGTTCTGAAGAACACCAAAATGCAGGTGGCAGCCGGTCGCGTAGCCGGTCGAACCGACCTCACCCAGCGCGTCGCCCGCGTTCACGTACTGGCCCGGAGACACGTACTGGGCCTGCATGTGCAGGTACTCGGTGATAACGGAGTTACCGCCGACGAGGCCGTGGTTGATATCCACGTAGTTACCTGCGGACACATCCGAAGACACAGCGTTCACGTAGCCCGAGGCCACAGCGCGGATGATCGTGCCGCAATCGGCGGCCATGTCAGTGCCCGAGTGGCCCTTCATGACGCCCAGCACCGGGTGGTAGCGCATACCGAACGGACTCGTCACCACGATCGGGATGTCGAGGGGGTTACGGAAGCCCGAGGCCGACACGTAGGAGGCCCCCGAGGCGCGGTTCGCCGCGTCAATGGCCGCCAGCTCGGCGCTGCGCGCCTGGTAGTCGGCTTCCGCCTGGCTCAGCGAGGCCTCGACCTGGCCCTTCTGGGCATCCCACTCAGCCTGCTTGGCCTGCGCCTGCTCCTTGAGCTTGTTGAG
Source organism: uncultured Actinomycetaceae bacterium (assembly GCA_963537735.1). Lineage (GTDB taxonomy): Bacteria > Actinomycetota > Actinomycetes > Actinomycetales > Actinomycetaceae > Pauljensenia. The sequence continues at coordinate 1,156 of CAUTGT010000025.1, forward strand.
CTCGGTGAGCTTGGAGTCGGCTTCGTTCTTCGCTTCCTTCGCATCGGCCTCGGCCTTCGCGGCCTTCGTCTCAAGGTCGGCGATACGTTCCGTGATGGCGTCCTGGCGCGTTGCCTGGGTGCGCTGGGACGAGGACACGTCCAGCGCGGCCGTCATCGTCTGACTTTCCGTGCGCAGCGCCATGTCGGCCGCCGCCGCGCGGTCGGTGATCGATTCCGTGCCACCCGCCGTCAGGGCGACGGCGACCGGATCGACGTTGCCCTCGCGGTACTTGCGACGCACGAGGTCGGCAATCGCGCGCTGCGCGTCGTCGGCCTGAGTGGTCGCCTCGTTCAGCGACTGACCGATGCGGCTCTGCTCGCCCTGAGCGGCGCTCAGCTCGCCCATGATCGTCGCGTGCTCACGGGACTTCTGGTCGTAGGTCGCGGTCGCGGCGTCGTAGGCAGCCTGGGCCGCCGGGATCCGCCCGTTCAGCGACTGCAGGTCAATGAACACCTGGGCGAGCGACGCGTCGATGCCCTCCAGCTGCGACTGCAGAGCGTTCACCGTCGCCTCGGCCTCGGCGGCCGCATTCGCGGCGGCGTCGCGATCCTCGTCCGCGCGCGCGGGCAGGGCCTGGCTCATCGCCGCAAACGAGGCGATCGCGAGGGCGAGCGCGCCGGCGCGCAGTGCGTAACGACCGGGACGATTCGCGGAACGGGACATGAGACTCACGCCTTCGTGTACTTCGCGAGCGAGAACGCCGAAGCGATAACCGCCAGCGCCACCGCCGCCAGGACGAGGATCGGCGTCATGATCGCGACCTCACCCATGCCAATAAAGTTCGTCCACTTAAATGCGGGGGCCATCCACCCCTGGACGATGAAATGCACGCCCGCGAACAGGGTGCCGATCGCGAAGCCTGCGCCCACCAGCGCGGCCAGCGCGCCCTCGATCATGAAGGGGGCCTGAATGAACAGGTTCGAGGCACCCACGTAACGCATAATCTGGGTTTCCTGCTCACGGCTCATGGCGCTCAGTCGGATCGTCGTCGAGATCAGCAGGATCGCGGCGACGACCATGATCGCGCCGAGGCCCAGGGCCGCCGTGCGGGCGGCTCCCAGCACGCGGAACAGAGGTTCGACGACCTCACGCTGGTCGCGCACCTCGGACACGCCCGCGGTCCCGGAGAACTCCTCCTTGACCACCGAGTACTGCTCGGGGTTGACCAGCTTGATACGGAACGCGAACTGGAGCATGTCCGGCGTGGTCCACTGGGTCAGGGCGTTGTTGCCGTTGAGACGCTGGAAGTTCTCGTATGCCTCTTCCTTCGTCTCCTCGTACACGTGAGCCACGTACGGGGCCATCTCGGCGGAGGCCAGCTTCTGGCGCACCGCGTCGATCTGCGCGTCGCTCGCCTCGGTCGCGTTGCAGTTCGCGGCCGCGTCGTTGATCGCGCACATGTAGATCGTGACCTCGATCTTGTCGTACCACTCCGACTTCATCTTGGACACCTGCATCTGGGTCAGGCCCGCGATGCCCACGAAGAGGAGGGACACGAAGGTCACGAGGATGACGGCGACGCTCATCGCGCGGTTACGCGACAGGCCCTTGCCGACCTCGGACAGAATAAAACGAAGCTTCACTAGTCTTACCTCCCGGCCCCGTAGACGCCGCGGTTCTGGTCGCGCACGACGTCGCCGCTGGCGAGCTCGATGACGCGCTTACGCATCTGGTTCACGATGTCCGCGTCGTGGGTAGCCATGACGACGGTCGTGCCCGTGCGGTTGATTCGGTCAAGGAGACGCATGATGCCCAGCGACGTCTCCGGGTCAAGGTTGCCGGTGGGCTCGTCCGCGAGCAGCAGCTCGGGACGGTTCACCATGGCGCGGGCGATAGCGACACGCTGCTCCTCACCGCCGGACAGCTCGTGCGGCAGGCGCGATTCCTTGCCGGACAGGCCCACCAGCTCGAGGGCGTCCGGGACGGCCGTCTCGATCGCGTGGCGAGGCTTGCCGATGACCTGCATGGCCAGGGCGACGTTCTCGTACACGGTCTTGGAGGGCAGCAGTCGGAAGTCCTGGAAGACCGTGCCGATCTGGCGACGCAGCTTCGGAACCGCCCACGTGGACAGCTTGGACACGTCCTTGCCGAGCACCCACACCTTGCCGCTGGTCGCCTTCATTTCGCGCATGACGAGCTGCAGGAATGTGGATTTGCCGGAACCTGACTTGCCGACGAGGAACACGAACTCTTCGCGTTCCACCTCCAGCGAGACGTGGTCCAGCGCGGGCTGGGCACCTGGCGTGTACACCATGGTGACATCTTCAAAACGAATCATGGGACCGTCCGATCGGGGTCAATAGTCCCTGTCAGATTAGGTAACGATCGGGTCACGACCCGGCTACGACACGCGGAAAACTGCCGGTGTGGCGATCAGCCCTCCGCCCGGGCGGGCTTGGACATGCGCGCGGCCCCGGCCTCGTTCATGAATCGACGAGGCCGGGGCCGGGTAACGCGTTGAGGAGAGGCTCAGTCCTGAGCGGCCTTCTGCTCGTTCTTGCGCCAGCGGATGCCGGCGTTGATGAAGCCATCGATGTCGCCATCGAAGACGGACTGGGGGTTGCCGGACTCGTACTCGGTGCGCAGGTCCTTGACCATCTGATACGGCTGGAGCACGTAGGAGCGCATCTGGTCGCCCCACGACGCCTTGACGTCGCCGGCGAGCTCCTTCTTCTTCGCCTGCTCTTCCTCGTGACGCAGCACGAGGAGGCGGGACTGCAGGACTCGCAGGGCGGCCGCACGGTTCTGGATCTGGGACTTCTCATCCTGCATGGACACGACGATGCCCGTGGGGATGTGGGTCATGCGCACGGCCGAGTCGGTCGTGTTCACGGACTGGCCGCCGGGGCCCGAGGAGCGGAAGACGTCCACCTTCAGCTCGGACTCGGGGATCTCGATGTGGTCCGTGGTCTCAATGAGGGGGATGACCTCGACCGCCGCGAAGGACGTCTGGCGGCGGCCCTGGTTGTCGAAGGGACTGATGCGCACGAGGCGGTGGGTGCCGGCCTCGACGGAGAGAGTGCCGTAGGCGTAGGGGGCCTGCACCTCGAAGGTCGCCGACTTCAGGCCGGCCTCTTCTGCGTAGGAGGTGTCCATGACCTTCGTCGGGTAGCCGTGACGCTCCGCCCAGCGCAGGTACATGCGCAGGAGGATCTCAGCGAAGTCCGCGGCGTCCACGCCGCCCGCGCCGCTTCGGATCGTGATGACGGCGTTGCGCTCGTCGTACTCGCCGTCCAGCAGCGTGCGAATCTCCAGGTCGCTCAGGTCCTTGCGGAGCTTCTCCAGGTCGGCCTCGGCCTCGGCGAGGATGTCGGCGCCCTCATCCGGGTCCTCGGCGGCCATGTCCACCATGGCCTCCAGATCATCGATGCGCTCGCTCATCTGCGTGATGCGGTCCAGCTCGCTCTGGCGGTGGCTGAGCGCGCTCGTGACGGCCTGAGCGGCGCTCGGGTCGTCCCACAGGTCGGGCGCGGCCGCCTTCTCGTTCAGCTCGGCGATCTGCTCGCGCAGCTTGTCCGGCTGCACGACCGCGATGATGTTCTCCATCGTGGTGCGCAGGGACGGGATCTCTTCAGAAAATTCAATGGCCACGCACCCAGGGTAGCGGATCGGGAGCCCAACGAGGAACGCTAAGGGGCGACGGTGGCGGGGCTTACTCCCCTATCGACGGCAGATACGACGGCGCCCCGACGCCACACAGGACGCCGAGGCACCGAAAAGAGGGCGGATCAGATGAGACCCATCGCGATCATCGCGTCGGCCACCTTGCGGAAGCCCGCCAGGTTCGCGCCCGCCACGTAGTCGCCCGCGACGCCGTATTCCTCGGCGGTGGCGACGGTGGTCGCGTGAATGTCGACCATGATCTGGTGGAGCTTCGCGTCGGTCTCCTCGAAGGGCCACTGGGTGCGGCCAGAGTTCTGCTGCATCTCGAGGCCGGAGGTGGCCACGCCACCCGCGTTGGAGGCCTTGCCGGGGGCGTAGGCAACGCCGGCGGCCTGCAGGGCTTCGATCGCCTCGGGGGTCGTGGGCATGTTCGCACCCTCGGCGACCAGCTGGACGCCGTTCTTGATGAGGGTCTCGACGCCAGACAGGGGCAGCTCGTTCTGGGTCGCACAGGGAAGGGCGACGTCACAGGGGACGTCCCAGATGGAGCCGCCGGGCACGAAGACGGCGCCCGGGCGCTCGGCCGCGTAGTCGGAGACGCGTCCACGACGCACCTCCTTGACATCCTTGAGCAGCGCGACGTCGATGCCGGACTCGTCCACGACGTAGCCGGAGGAGTCGGACACGGCGACGACGGTCGCACCCAGCTGCTGGGCCTTCTCGGTCGCGTAGATCGCGACGTTACCCGAGCCGGAAACCACGACGCGCTTGCCGTCGAAGCTGGCGCCCTTCGCGGCGAGCATCTCGGCGGCGAAGTAGACGAGGCCGTAGCCGGTGGCCTCGGTGCGCACGTAGGAGCCGCCCCAGGACAGGCCCTTGCCCGTCAGGACGCCCGCATCGAAGCGGTTCTTGAGGCGCTTGTACTGGCCGAACATGTAGCCGATCTCGCGGCCGCCCACGCCGATGTCGCCGGCGGGCACGTCGGTGTCGGGGCCGATGTGGCGGGAGAGCTCAGTCATGAAGGACTGGCAAAAACGCATGACCTCGGCGTCGGACTTGCCCTTGGGGTCGAAGTCCGCGCCGCCCTTGCCGCCGCCCATGGGCAGGCCGGTGAGGGCGTTCTTGAAGATCTGCTCGAAGCCGAGGAACTTGATGATCGACAGGTTCACGGAGGGGTGGAAGCGCAGGCCGCCCTTGTAGGGGCCGAGGGCGGAGTTGTACTCGACGCGGAAGCCGCGGTTCACGTGAATGTTGCCCTTGTCGTCGGCCCACGGGACGCGGAACTGGATCTGGCGCTCAGGCTCGACGATGCGGTCGATGATGGCCAGGTCGGCGTACTCGGGGTGACGCTCCGCAAGGGGCGCGATGGTCAGGAGGACCTCGTAGACGGCCTGGTGGAACTCGGCCTGGGCGGGATCACGGCGCTGAACGGATTCAAAAACGGAGGCCAGCGCGGGGGAAAGACGAGATGTATCAAAGCTGCTCATGGCCTAAAGTTTACGTTTCGTTTACCCACCCTTCCCTCGCCGTCCCACAATGTGACCGTCTCGGATGTCACTTTAGGGCGGCCACTACACCCCACGCAGGCGTGCGCTCGAGGTCCTCACCAGCGCGGGAACCACCGCGTTGCGCAGCACCGGGGGCAGGAGGGACACCCTCGGATGCGCCCTCACGCCAACCTCCACATCCCCGCCGCTCACGCTGACCCAGGAGACGCTCACCCCATCCCCGACCCGGCACGTCGAGTCCGACAGCCCCGCGAGCGCACGGTCGACGCGAGAGCTCGCCGTCTCCTCGTCAACCCCGAGGTTTCCTCCGGCGAAGACCGTGGACGCGGAGGCTCCCGACACTCCGGCGCTGGCCAGTGCGTCGGCGCACGACACGAGGCGGCGGTCCTGCATCGCGACCTCGGTGAGCGCAATCGACACGATGAGCAGCAGGCACACGAAGGCGCAGCCCGCGCACATGAGGATTCCCACGCGCCCATCCTCATTCACGGGCGACCACCTCCCGCACGGGCGCGCGGGCGCTCGAGGAGACGCCCACGCCGACGTCGCCGAGCCAGGAGGGCATGAAGGGCAGCGGGACCTGAACGGACACGCGCACGTCGACAGCCCCTTCCCCCGCCTGACAGCCGTCGCACGTCGCGGCCACCTCGGGCTGTGCGTTCACGCCAAAATCCTCGACGATGAGGGTCACCGCATGGGAGGCGTCGGCCGTTCGCTCCGGGTCCTCGGCGAGGATGCGCGCGGCCTCGCGGGCCCCCGCGTCCACCGCCATGGCACCCGCGCTCACCTGTCCTATCGCGAGCACGATGTAGAGCACCGGGATCACGACGACGACGAGGATCCCGAGGAATTCGACGCTGGCGTCTCCTCGTTCGCTCACGGCCCCTCCACCAGGGCTCGCCCGCGCACGGTCAGCCACCTCGGCCCGAGTCCTCCGACGAGCGGCAGGCGCGTGCGCACGGTGACGGTGAGGACGTCGACGCCCGCGTCGGCCTGGCGATCGACGGCGATCTCACGGTCTTTGGCGGCCCCCACGAGGGAGTCGAGGAGCTCGCCCGTGCGCGCCCGAGCCTCGTCCTCGTCCCCTCCGAGCAGACCGCCACGGCGCGCGCCCTCGGACGCCGCGCTCACGCTCATCGTGCGCACGTGCGAAGCGAAGGCCAGCTGAACGAGCAGGAGGATGACGAGGACGACGAGGCCCTGGACGAGGACCGTCGAGACGACCTCGGATCCCTCCTCAGATGCCCGCAATCGAGTCCATCGCACGGTTAAAGATCTCCACGAGCCGCTCCGAGGCGACGCCCCAGATGAGGACAACGAGCGCGGCCGTCATGAGGGTGATGAGAACCCACCCGGGCACGTCGCCGCGTTCCCCGAGGGGAGCCTTCCTGAGAAAGAGTTTCTTCATGACTGTTTCCTTCCTTCACGGGGTGAAATCCAGGGCGATAAGCCCTGGGTAGAGGGCGAACATGACGGTGACGGGCAGGATGAGGAAGACGACGGGCAGGAGCATCGCGATCTCTCGGCGCCCGCCCTCCTCCATGAGGGCGGCGAGGGATCGTTCACGCTGGTCCCGGGCCTGGTCGTGCAGGACCGAGGCCAGGGGCGAGCCACGCTCGATCGCGGTGGTGAGCGTACGACTCAGGCGCGTGAGGGCTGGGGACTCGGTGCGCTCGACGAGGTCGGCGAGGGCGCGCACGGAGGGCGTGCCGTTGCGGATGTGCCCGGCGGTCAACGACAGCTCTGCCCCCAGGGGACCTCCCGCACACCCGGCGACGCGCTCGATGGCTGCGGGGATCGATTCGCCGGCGGCCACCGCGAGCGCGAGGAGTTCCGAACAGTCGGGCACGGCGGCGTCGATCGCGCGCTGGCGGGCGTGGGCGCGCACGGTGAGAAAGCGGTCCATGCCGGCGACCCCGAGGAGGGTGCCGACGAGCGCACAGGCGCACAGGGGAATGAGGGAGGCGCGCAGGGAGGAGGCGTGGCGCGCGGCAACGAGAGCGCACGCGGCGACGAGGCCTGCGACCCCCGCGACCGCCTGACGCAGCCGGAAGACGGACACGTCCGGGTTCATGCCGGCCAGAGCAAGCCTGCGGGCCACGGATTCGCTGGTGGATCCCAGGGAATCGAGGGTGGAGGCGCTCACGCGGCGCGCCCACGCGGCGAGCGCGGAGGGCGGGCGTTCCTGCACGCGCCCCTGCGCGACACGGTCAACGAAGGAGGGGCGGCGCGCGAGGGCGGCGGCCAGGATGAGGACGAGGCCCGCACCGGCGACGAGGGCGACGGCCAGGTCGAAGGCTCGAAGGATCCACGGATTCATCGCGCGCCCCCAAGGTTCCTCGGGTCGGTGCTCAGGCGACCCATGGCCTTCATGATCAGGTAGGCGATGACGCAGATGCCGGCCCCGGAGCACAGGACGGCGATACCGCCCGGCGAGTTCCAGACGCGCGCGCTGGCCCCGCCTCCCGACAGGAGGAGCAGGACGACCCAGGGGGCCGCGAGGCCGAGGCGGGCGGCGCCCACCGTCCAGGATTGACGCGCCTCGAGTTCTCCGCGCACGCGCGCATCCTCGCGCAGCAGCGAGGCGAGGTCCTGGAGCAGGCGGGTCAGGTCGGCCCCGCCCACGGATCGAGCAATGCGCAGCGCCTCGACGATGCGGTCAGCGACGGGATCGGCGACCGTCTCTTTCATCTTGTCGAGAGCGATCTCAAAACGGCCGTTAGCGCTGTAATCCCGCGAGAATGCTTCGAAGGCGAAGCGCACGGGGACGGGCCCCTCCTCGGCAAGGTCGCAGAGCACCTGGGGCAGCGCCGTGCCCGCGCGCACGCCGGACACCATGGCGTCGATAACCTCGGGCCACGCGGCCCTCACGGTCTTTGCGTGCGCACCGAGGCGGGAGACAACCCAGGCGTAGGGCAGGAACGCGACGCCAACGGAGACGATGAGGGCGACGGGCCAGGCTCCCGTGACGGCCAGGATGATGAGCGCGACGACACTTCCGATGGCGAGGCTCAGCGCGACAAGGCGCAGGGCGGTCAGGCCGGGAATGCGGGCACGGGACACATCCTCGCGCAGGCGCTTCCACGGCCCCCACGGACGCCACGCCGGGGGCGGCGTGAACCAGGGGGACACGGCCACGACGAGGCCGATCCCGAACACGAGCCCACACACAATCGCGATCACGCCGGCCCCCAATCCAGGAGAGACGCGAGGTCAAAGCCGGCGGCGGCAAAACGATCATGCAGGTCCAGGCCGCCGGCACCTCGGACGCACCGGCGCCCATCGAAGCGAAAGAGGGTGGCAGTCTCGATCCGGTTTCCTTCGACGCGCCCCGGGACCGCCATGATCTCGGCGACGTGGCGCTGCCCGT
>CAUTGT010000026.1:0-9478 GCA_963537735.1 uncultured Actinomycetaceae bacterium
CGCCCCAATAGCTCAGTCGGTCAGAGCAGCGGACTCATAATCCGTGGGTCGTCGGTTCAAGCCCGACTTGGGGCACCATCACCCAAGCCCGGGTTTCGCCGCCGTCGCGCCTGATGAACGAGCCGGCCATGGCCTCGTTGCCGTGAAACCCTGCACATATCACACGCAGCCTTGACTCGCGATGCGACTCACGGTAGGCTGAGTATTTGCGCCTTATCATGCCCGAGGTGACCCGTATCCAGCCGTCGTAACAGGCGCTTGACGGACCAGGACGCGTCAGATAATGGGTGATAAGGCAGCGTGCGCACCGATCATGCAGGGAAGGATCCCCTTTGGCTGCCAACAGCACCGCCAAACAGCCCAAGCACCGCATCTCGTTCGCCAAGCTTCGTGAACCCCTCCAGGCCCCCAATCTGCTGGGCCTGCAGGTCGAAAGCTTCGACTGGCTGCTGGGTAACGACGCGTGGAAGGCCCGCGTCGAAGCCGCACAGGCATCCGGCCGTAACGACGTCCCCGACGTCTCCGGCCTCGAAGAAATCTTCCACGAGATTTCCCCCATCGAGGACGTCGCAGGCACCATGAGCCTGTCGTTCCACGACCACCGCCTCGAATCCCCCAAGTACTCCATGGAGGAAGCCAAGGCGAAGGACTACACGTACTCCGCACCGATGTACGTGACCGCCGAGTTCATGAACTACGAGACCGGCGAAATCAAGTCCCAGACCGTGTTCATGGGCGACTTCCCGCTCATGACCCCCCGCGGTACCTTCATCATCAACGGCACCGAGCGTGTCGTCGTCTCCCAGCTCGTGCGTTCCCCCGGCGTGTACTTCGAGAAGCTCTCGGACCGCTCGTCGGACAAGGAAACCTTCGGCGCGAAGGTCATCCCCTCCCGTGGCGCATGGCTCGAGTTCGAGATCGACAAGCGCGACGCCGTCGGCGTGCGAATCGACCGCAAGCGTAAGCAGTCGGTGACCCACTTCCTCAAGGCCGTCGGCATGACCGAATCCGAGATTCGCGACACCTTCGCCGCCTACCCCGTCCTCCTCGAGACCCTCGAGAAGGACACGGTTGCCACGCAGGAAGAGGCGCTGCTCGACATCTACCGCAAGCTGCGCCCCGGCGAGCCCGCGAACGTCGACGCCGCCCAGACGCTGCTCAACAACTTCTACTTCGACTCTCGTCGCTACGACCTCGCCAAGGTCGGCCGCTACAAGATCAACAAGAAGCTGGCCATCGAAGCCGACCCCAAGGCCTCGACCCTGTCCCTCGAGGATATCGTCGCGACCGTCAAGTACCTCCTCGCCCTGCACCAGGGTGACAAGACCTTCGCCGGCACCCGTCATGGCGAGGCCGTCGAGGTCCGCGTTGAGGTCGACGACATCGACAACTTCGCCAACCGTCGCATCCGCGCCGTCGGCGAGCTCATCCAGGGCCAGGTTCGCACCGGCCTCGCCCGCATGGAGCGCACCGTGCGCGAGCGCATGACCACCCAGGAGACGGACTCGATCACGCCCCAGACGCTGATCAACATCCGCCCCGTCGTGGCCGCGATCAAGGAGTTCTTCGGAACCTCCCAGCTCTCGCAGTTCATGGACCAGAACAACCCCCTCGCCGGCCTGACCCACAAGCGCCGTCTGTCGGCCCTGGGCCCCGGCGGTCTGTCGCGTGACCGCGCGGGCATGGAAGTTCGAGACGTCCACCCCTCGCACTACGGTCGTATGTGCCCGATCGAGTCCCCTGAAGGCCCGAACATTGGCCTCATCGGCTCGCTCGCGACCTTCGCGCGCATCAACCCCTTCGGCTTCATTGAGACGCCCTACCGCGTCGTCAAGGACGGTAAGGTCACCGACGAGATCCGCTACCTCACCGCGGACGACGAGAAGGGCCACTACATCGCCCAGGCCTCGTCGCCCCTCGAGGCCGACGGCTCCTTCGCCGAGCACGACGTCCTGTGCCGTGTCGCCGGCGACGACCCGACCCTGATCGCCCGCGATCGCGTCGACTACATGGACGTCTCCGCACGTCAGATGGTGTCCGTCGCCGCGGCCTTCATTCCCTTCCTCGAGCACGACGACGCTAACCGAGCCCTCATGGGTGCGAACATGCAGCGTCAGGCCGTGCCGCTGCTCACCACGGAAGCCCCGCTGGTCGGCACCGGCATGGAGATGCGCGCCGCGCACGACTCCGGCGAAATGGTCCTCGCCGCGCACTCCGGCGTCGTCTCCGAGGTCTCCGCGGACCTGATCGTCGTCTCCACGGACGAGGGCGGCCGCGACTCCTACCGCCTCGAGAAGTTCGAGCGCTCCAACCCCGGTAACTGCACCAACCAGCGCGTTATCGTGGACGAGGGCGACCGCGTCGAGGCCGGCGACGTCCTGGCCGACGGCCCCGCCACCTCCAACGGTGAGGTCGCGCTCGGCAAGAACCTCCTCGTCGCCTACATGTCCTGGGAAGGCCTCAACTACGAGGACGCCATCATCCTGAGCCGTCGCGTCGTCGAAGAGGACATCCTCACCTCGATCCACATCGAGGAGTACGAGGTCGACGCCCGCGAGACCAAGCTCGGTGAGGAAGAGATCACCCGCGACATTCCCAACGTCTCCGAGGAATCCCTCGCTGACCTGGACGAGCGCGGCATCATCCGCATCGGCGCCGAGGTCACCGCCGGCGACATCCTCGTCGGTAAGGTCACCCCGAAGGGCGAGACCGAGCTGACCTCCGAAGAGCGCCTCCTGCGCGCCATCTTCGGCGAGAAGGCCCGCGAGGTGCGCGACACCTCCCTGCGCGTCCCCCACGGCGAAGAGGGCATCGTCATCGGCGTCCGCGAATTCAATGACGACGAAGACGACCTCAACCCCGGCGTCCGCCAGACCGTGCGCGTCTACGTCGCCCAGCGACGCAAGATCACGATCGGCGACAAGATGGCCGGCCGCCACGGTAACAAGGGCGTCGTGTCCAAGATCCTCCCGGTCGAGGACATGCCCTTCCTCGCCGACGGCACGCCCGTCGACATCATCCTCAACCCGCTGGGTGTCCCCGGTCGAATGAACGTCGGCCAGGTTCTCGAGTACCACCTCGGTTGGCTCGCCCACCAGGGCTGGGATGCCTCGGCCGCTGTTGAGGCCGGCGAAGAGTGGGCAGCGCACCTGCCCGCCGACGGCATCAAGACCGAGCCCGGCACGCCCGTTGCTACCCCCGTGTTCGACGGCCTCGAGGCCGACGAGCTCGCGGGCCTGCTGCGCAACGTGAACCCGAACCGCGACGGTGACGTCCTCACCAACTACGAGGGCAAGGCGCGCCTGTTCGACGGCCGCTCCGGCGAGCCGTTCCCGTACCCGATCTCGGTGGGCTACACCTACATGCTCAAGCTCCACCACCTGGTCGACGACAAGATCCACGCCCGCTCCACGGGCCCGTACTCGATGATCACGCAGCAGCCGCTGGGCGGTAAGGCCCAGTTCGGCGGCCAGCGCTTCGGCGAGATGGAGGTGTGGGCCCTGGAAGCTTACGGCGCCGCCTACGCCCTCCAGGAGCTGCTGACCATCAAGTCGGACGACACCACCGGCCGCGTCAAGGTGTACGAGGCCATCGTTAAGGGCGAGGACATCCCCGAGCCCGGCATCCCCGAGTCCTTCCGAGTTCTCATCCAGGAAATGCGCTCGCTGTGCCTGAACGTCGAAGCTCTCGACGCGGCCGGCAACGTCATTGACCTGCGTGAGCAGGACGAAGACTTCAATGCGCGTGAGGATCTGGGCATCACTCTTGAAGCCCGTCCGAACGCTGCGGCGACCATCGATGCGATCTGATAGGGAGAGATAACTTTGCTGGACGCCAAAACGTTCGACAGCCTGAAGATCACCCTGGCCACCGGCGATGACATCGCCGAGTGGAGCCACGGTGAGGTTAAGAAGCCGGAGACCATCAACTACCGTACGCTCAAGCCCGAGCGCGACGGTCTGTTCGGTGAGCAGATCTTCGGCCCCACCCGCGACTGGGAGTGCGCGTGTGGCAAGTACAAGCGCGTGCGCTACAAGGGCATCGTGTGCGAAAAGTGCGGTGTCGAGGTCACTCGCTCGCGCGTTCGTCGTGAGCGCATGGGTCACATCGACCTGGCCGCCCCCGTCACGCACATCTGGTACTTCAAGGGTGTTCCCTCGCGCCTGGGCTACGTGCTCAACCTCGCGCCCAAGGACCTCGAGAAGGTCATCTACTTCGCTGCCTACATGATCACCGAGGTCGACGAAAAGGGTCGCCACGAGGATCTGGCTGAACTGCGCGCCGAACTCGAGGTGCAGAAGAAGCAGATGGAGAACAACCGAGACGCGACGATCAACGACTTCGCGGAGCAGCTCGAGTCCGACATCGCCGCCCTGGAAAAGGACGGCGCCTCGCAGGCCGAGCGCGAGCGCGCTCGCAAGCAGGGCGAACGCGAGATGGCCAAGATCCGCCGCCGCTTCGACGGCGACATCGAAGGCCTCGAGGCCGTGTGGGAGCGCTTCAAGGACCTCAAGGTCGGCGACCTCGAGGGCGACGAGCGCCTCTACCGTGCGATGGTGGCCCGCTACGGCACCTACTTCAAGGGTGACATGGGCGCTGCCGCCATCCAGAAGCGCCTGGAGACCTTCGACCTGGAGGCCGAGGTCGCCGCGCTGCGTCAGACCATCGCCTCTGACTCCGGCCCGCGCAAGGCTCGCGCCATCAAGCGCCTGAAGGTCATCAACGCCTTCGTCGCGACCGGCAACTCGCCGGCCTCGATGGTCCTCACCAAGATCCCCGTGATCCCGCCGGACCTGCGCCCGATGGTTCAGCTGGACGGTGGCCGCTTCGCGACCTCCGACCTCAACGACCTGTACCGTCGCGTCATCAACCGCAACACCCGACTCAAGCGTCTGCTCGAGCTGGGCGCCCCCGAGATCATCGTCAACAACGAGAAGCGCATGCTTCAGGAGTCCGTTGACGCCCTCTTCGACAACGGCCGCCGCGGCCGCCCCGTCGCGGGCCCGGGCAACCGTCCGCTGAAGTCGATCTCGGACATGCTCAAGGGTAAGCAGGGTCGTTTCCGTCAGAACCTGCTCGGTAAGCGCGTCGACTACTCGGGTCGTTCCGTGATCGTCGTCGGCCCGCAGCTGCAGCTGCACCAGTGTGGTCTGCCCAAGCAGATGGCCCTGGAGCTGTTCAAGCCCTTCGTCATGAAGCGCCTGGTTGAGAAGAACTACGCGCAGAACGTCAAGGCCGCCAAGCGCAAGGTTGAGCGTCAGCGCCCCGAGGTGTGGGACGTCCTCGACGACGTCATTCGCGAGCACCCCGTGCTGCTGAACCGTGCACCTACGCTGCACCGCCTCGGCATCCAGGCGTTCGAGCCCCAGCTGATTGAGGGTAAGGCTATCCAGCTGCACCCCCTCGCCTGTGGCGCGTTCAACGCCGACTTCGACGGCGACCAGATGGCTGTCCACCTGCCGCTGGGCGCTGAGGCGCAGGCCGAGGCCCGCATCCTCATGCTGTCGACGAACAACATCCTCAAGCCCTCCGACGGCCGCCCCGTGGCCATGCCGTCGCAGGACATGATCATCGGTCTGTTCCACCTGACCTCGACGCCCGACCCGTCGGTGCCCGTCGAGAAGGACGAAGACGGAAACCCCGTGATTCCGTACTTCTCCAGCCAGGCGGAAGCCCAGATGGCGTACGACGCCGGCAACCTGCACCTGAACGCGACCGCGCGCATCCGCTTCGCCGACGGCACCGTGCCGCCCGAGGGCTGGGAAGCCCCCGAGGGCTGGGAGCCCGGTGACGAGCTGATCCTTGAGACCAGCCTCGGCCGCGCGATCTTCAACGAGCAGCTGCCCACCGACTACCCGTTCGTTAACGAGGTCGTCGGCAAGAAGCAGCTCGGCAACATCGTGAACACGCTGACCCAGCGTTACCCGAACGTGCTCGTGGCGGACTGCCTCGACGCGCTGAAGTCGGCCGGCTTCCACTGGTCGACCTGGTCGGGCATCACGATTGCGTTCTCCGACATTCAGGCCTCGCCGCGTAAGCGCGAGATCCTGGCCCGTTACGAGGCCAAGGCCGCCGAGATTGTCGAGCAGTTCGAGACGGGTATCATCCTCGAGGAGACCCGTTACGAGGAGCTCGTGAAGCTGTGGCTGCAGTGCACCGAAGAGGTCGCCGACGACATGCGCGCGAACTTCGACGAGCGCAACACCGTGTACCGCATGGTGAACTCCGGCGCCCGTGGTAACTGGTCGCAGGTTCAGCAGATCGCCGGTATGCGTGGCCTCGTGTCCGACCCGAAGCAGAAGCTGATCGAGCAGCCCATTAAGGCGAACTACCGCGAGGGCCTGACGGTTCTCGAGTACTTCATCGCCACGCACGGCGCCCGTAAGGGTCTGGTCGATACGGCTCTGCGTACCGCCGAGTCGGGCTACCTGACCCGTCGTCTGGTCGACGTCTCGCAGGACGTTATCGTCCGCGAGGCCGACTGTGGCACCCGCGCCGGCCTGAAGATCGACATCGCTCACAAGAACGAGTTCGGTGAGTGGGAGGCGTCCGAGACGATCGAGACGACCGCCTACGCCCGTAACCTCGCCCGTGACGCGGTGAACGAGGCCGGAGAGGTCGTCATGCCCGCGGGCACCGACCTGGGTGACGACCAGCTCGCCGAGCTCGTCGCAGCCGGCGTTGCGCAGATTGTCTGCCGTTCCGTCCTCACCTGTGAGTCGCAGGTCGGCACCTGTGCGGCCTGCTACGGTCGCTCGCTGGCCACCGGCAAGCAGGTCGACATCGGCGAGGCCGTCGGCATCATCGCCGCCCAGTCGATTGGCGAGCCCGGCACGCAGCTGACGATGCGTACGTTCCACACCGGTGGCGCCGCCTCCGCTGCGGATATTACGCAGGGTCTGCCCCGTGTCCAGGAACTCTTCGAGGCCCGTAGCCCGAAGGTCGAGGCGAAGATGAACGAGGCCGCCGGCCGCGTCCACATCGACGACGAAGACCCGAGCGCGCGTAAGGTCGTCATCACCCGTGACGACGGCAAGGAAGACCTGGTCATCGAGGTCTCGCGTCGCCAGAAGCTCCTCGTCTCCGAGGGTCAGCACATCGAGGCCGGCACCCCGCTGACCGAGGGCCAGCTGGACCCCAAGGAAATCCTGCGCATCATGGGCCGCAACGTGTCCCAGAAGATGCTCGTGGACGAGGTCCAGAAGGTGTACCGCGACCAGGGCGTGGGCATCCACGCCAAGCACATCGAGGTCATCGTCCGTCAGATGCTGCGCCGCGTCACCATCCTGGAGCCCGGCGACACGACGTTCATGCCCGGCGAGCTCGTCGACCGCATGGCGTACCTGACGCAGAACCGTCGCGTCGCAGCCGAGGGCGGCCAGCCCGCCTCCGGTCGCCAGATGCTGATGGGTATCACGAAGGCGTCGCTGGCCACGGATTCGTGGCTGTCGGCCGCGTCCTTCCAGGAGACCACCAAGGTCCTGACCGAGGCCGCCATGAACGGCAAGTCGGACTCCCTGGTGGGCCTCAAGGAGAACGTCATCCTCGGTAAGCTCATCCCGGCTGGCACCGGCCTGTCGCGCTACAACGACGTCATCGTCGAGCCGACGGCTGAGGCCATGGCGAACTCGAACTACTCCGAGGCCGACTTCGGTGACGGCTCCGTGTCCGAGGACTTCCTCGACGCGCTGGGCGCCATCGACTTTGGCATGAACTTCCGCGAGTAATCCGGTTCATGACCGCTTGGGGCCCCGGCCTTGTCCGTGAGAACGTGACAAGGCCGGGGCCCCTTGTCGTATCTGCTTGCTTGCCCTGCTAGTGCCGGGTATGTCAAATGGCGGAGCATATCGAGCGCCAGTTGAGACGGCGAAGATGACGAGTTAACCATTTGGAAAGCTGGCATGCGAATGCTAGATTGGCCGCACGATCTCCATCAACGCTTAAGGATGTCTCCTCATGCGCCTGTCCAAAAAACTGGTCGCTGCTGTGATCGGCTCCGCGACCCTCGTTCTCAACCCGTTGGCGGCCTTCGCCGATGGTCCCGCGATTGAGGATGCGGACGGTCCGCTCGTTCGGATCGCCATCTCCGACACGCTCAACTGCTCAATCAACTACAAGGGCGATAGGTACAACGAGTTCTACAACAGTAGCTCCACGACGGCTCCAGCCGACTGTGGAACGTTCCTCGCTGTGGGATCTGAGCTGTTCGGTCCGGGTGAGCTGAATTCGCGTCAGGCAAGGTCTATGAGTGCGATCGCCTGGACGCCGGTCTCGCAAACGAAGTCGGGAACGGGCACTCAAGCCGATCCGTGGGTCCTCACAACTGTCGTTCGCGGCGGTGGATTCGAGATCACGCAGACGGACACCTACTCAAAGGGTAATGAATTCTACGCGACGACCTCGTCGGTGAAGAACATCTCGAGTGCAGCTCAGGACTTTACGCTCTACCACGCGGCGGATTGCTACCTCCAGGACGACGATTACGGCTTCGGCGAGTACGACGCAAACACGGGGACGGTCATCTGCCGAGCGAAGGATCCGGAAAGCGGCGAGCATACGGATCGTGGCCGAGTCGAGCAGTTCATCCCGACGACCGCCGGGTCGAACTACTACTACAGTTCCTATAACGAGGTCTGGGGTAAGCTCAAGGATCGTGCGCCGCTGCCCAACATGCTCGCGTACGCAGATTCCAACCGGGACAATGGCATGGCTCTGAGCTGGACTCGTACCCTCGAGCCGAATACGACGGCCGACTACTCTCTCATCACCTCCTTCTCGCCGAAGGGCCAGGTTGCGCTGTCCTCCACGACGTGCGCCGTCGCCCAGCCGGGCGCCGACTCCACCGCGACGCGCACCATCGGCGTGACGATCACGAACCCGAACCCGGATGTCAAGTCAGTCCAGACGGTCGTCGCGACCCTGTCGGATGACGCCACCTACGTTCCCCGGTCGGCTAGCGGTGCCCCCGAGCCGACGGTCGAGGGCACGGTTCTGACCTTCAAGGATCTCGAGCTTCCCGCCAACGGGTCGGTGAAGTTCTCGTTCCTTATCTCCGGCAGCGCTGAGGTTACTCCGCTCGTGAAGATCTCGGGGACGACGACGAGCGGCGCAGCCATCGTCGAGTCCGATACCTCGGCGTCTTCGACGTGCGATTTCCCTGAGCTTCCGAAGCCCGAGCAGCCCCAGCCGACTCCCGAGCAGCCCCAGCCGACTCCCGAGCAGCCCCAGCCCACTGCCGAGCAGCCCCAGCCGACTCCCGAGCAGCCGCAGCCCGCGGGCGGCAAGCGCTCTGACGGCAACAAGCTTGCCAGCACCGGCGCGAACACCGGCGTTGCCATCGCGATCGTCGGCCTGCTCGGCGTCGCCGGCGTCGGCCTCGTGGCGGCCAAGCGCCGCGCGCGCTGATCGTAAATCCGATCGACAACGGTACAGGGCCCGGTCCCCGCGAGGGGGCCGGGCCCTCGCGCATCCCCTGTGA
>CAUTGT010000027.1:0-9468 GCA_963537735.1 uncultured Actinomycetaceae bacterium
TCTATCGCGGCGTGAACGAAGAGGCTGCCCTCAGTCGCGAACACGGCTACCCGACACACATCGGCACCAGCCCCCGCTATCACGGCCAGTAACGGGCCTCGGCTTGCCTGAGTGCCCGAGTGTCCGAGCGTCCGAGCGAAAGGAACAGACAAGATGATGCGATCGACCGGTCGGTCACGAGGCCTGCGCGCCCTATCCGTTCTGGCCTCGGCATGCGCCCTGGCCCTGACGGCCGTACTCTCGCCCGTCGCCCCCGCGGCCCCTGCGGAGGCGGTGGATCGCAAGGTCACAGCGGCGGATGAGGCGTACTACTCGCGCTACAATCTTGCGTCCTTGCATGCGCAGGGCTACCGCGGCGATGGAGTTATTATCGCCGTCATCGACGGCCGTGTGGATACGACGATCCCGGAGCTGCAGGGTGCGAGTATTGAGGACATGACGCCGTGTACGGTCCAGACTGGTTCGTCGGATGATGATCATGCGACGTCTATCGCCCAGCTTCTCGTTGCCCCGGACTTTGGTATTGCTCCGGGGGCGACCATCTACAACTATGCGAGTGTCCCGAACAGCAACGACGCGGGTTCAGATTGTGCGCTCGGAAACCGTCCGTCGGCTCTAGGAGATCACTCGGGGCTGATCGAAGAGGCGCTGAATGACGGTGTGGGCATCATCGTGATCTCCTCAAATATCTTTTCGCGGGATCGTGAATCGCTCAGGTGGGCAGTGTCGCGTGCAGTCCTCGAAGGGGTTCCGGTCGTCGTGTCGATGGGCAACGAGAGCACGCGCAATCAGGATCGATCGCTCGACCTGTGGGGAGGAGTCGTCGGTGTTGCGGCGCTTGAGCGTGATGGCAGTTACGCGGATTACTCGAACTATGGAGACGGAGTGTCGATTGCCGCTGTTGGCGAAATACGGGTACGCCGGGCCAGCGAAAATAAAGTCGATTCGATGCGCGGCACGTCCTTCGCCGCTCCCATGGCTGCTGGAATATTAGCGTTGGCGTGGTCCAGGTTTAGCTCTGGTGACGTAACAGCTGACCAAGTGTTGCAGGCGATGGCTGCTACTGCTCGAGGGGCGGGTGGCCAGTGGAACGAACGGACCGGTTACGGTGAGATCGACCCGGTTGCATTGCTGTCCTCTGACCCGAGCCAGTACCCGAGCGTGAATCCCTTCGAAGAGAAGGGAAGCGACTCTATGCTGACTTCCGCTGACATTGCTGATTACTACTACGGCTTGGTCGATCCGAGCGCGATTTTCAATGATGGCTCATACGTCTATCGAGGAGTCGATGAACGAGTGGTGACTTCGGGTGCCTCTGGTTACCCGGCTCATCTCGGCACGAGCCCGCTGTATCACGCAGAGTAGCTCGCGCATGTAGCTCGTAGCGCATATGCTTCAATACTGAACGCATATATTGCTTCTGGTGGGTATGGAACCCCAGAGGCATCTCGCCAAATGAAGTGGTGCACCGGCACCGCGGAAGTCAGTTAGGATAACCGTATGGTAGATGTGATGGGGCAGACCCCCGAAGATGCAATGCGAATTCTCCAGGAACGAATCGACGAGGCTCAGCGTCAGGCTCAGGGTGCTCGCGACTTTGTTGAGGCCCTGAAGAAGGCTCGCATTACGGGCCATGATTCGCGCGACGAGATCGAGATTGAAGTCAACTCTGACGGTCGTATGGTGAAGATCGACATCGATGAGGAGGCTCTCGAAGGCTCCGCTCACGACCTCGAGCAGGCCATCATGGAAGCCTACGCTGACGCCGGTGCCAACATGCGTGCGTTCGTTCGTCAGCGGGCGACTGAATGCTACGGCGACAAGGTCGGCCTGATGCGCGACTATCTCGACAACCTCGACGATACCCTCGGTTCGCTGGGGCGCTGATCAACGATGGCCAGTCCTGATCTCAAAGTAGATACCGACCTCATCCGCTCCCACTCCACCGAAATCGGTGGCCTCGCGAACACCGTCGACCAGTGTTCGTCGGTCGCGGGTGCTACGAAGGGGCAGGTGAGCGGCGGCGCGTTTGGCGTGCTCTGTTCCTTTTTCGCTGACCCCGTCAACAAGCAGATCGACAATCTGAGCGTCATGATCGACGACCTCGGTGAAGCCGAGCGTCGTCTGGTCGTCTGCCTCCTGCAGTGGGCCGCCGAACTGGACGCCGCAGAGGACGACGCGAAGAGGAACCTGCCGAATCCGGATAATCCTGAGCCCACTCCTCCTGGTACTGGCCCCAGTGGTCCTGGTACTGGCCCCAGCGGTCCTGGTACTGGCCCCAGCGGTCCGGGTACTGGCCCCAGCGGTCCCGGCGGTCCCGGTACCCCCGCTCCTGATCCGATCGACCAACCGTTGCCGAAGCCTATGCCGGAGCCTCCGGGTGTCGTAGAGAACGACGACGACAAGCCTAAGGACGACGACAAGCCTAAGGACGACGACAAGCCTAAGACTCCTCCGGAGACCGAGCCTAACGACAACGACAAGCCTGGTGAAAAGGGCGAAAAGGGCGAGAAGGGCGAGTCCGGCGAGAAGGGCGACGACGGCAAGGACGGTTCTGACGGTAAGGACGGCAAGGACGGTTCTGACGGTAAGGACGGTAAGGACGGTAAGGACGGCGACGCCGGCAAGGACGGTAAGGACGGCGACGCCGGCAAGGACGGCAAGGACGGTTCCAACGGTTCTGACGGTAAGGACGGTTCTGACGGTAAGGACGGCGACGCCGGCAAGGACGGCAAGGACGGTTCCGCCGGCAAGGACGGTTCTGATGGAAAGGACGGTTCTGACGGTAAGGACGGCGACGCCGGCAAGGACGGTAAGGACGGTTCTGGTAAGGACGGCAAGGACGGTAAAGACGGCCAGGGCGGCCAGGACGGTAAAGACGGTTCTGACGGCAAGGACGCTCCCGGTGGTGGGAATGACTTTGCCAGCCTCCTGGGTGGCCACGACAAGATCTGCGTTGACGATGATCAGCTGCGCGCGTTCCTCGAGCAGCAGCGCAACGATGAAAACGCAGATCTGGCAACGTTCTACGAGCGCCAAAAGGCCGACCAGGACGAGGCCCTCATGCGCTACGCCGAGGCACACCCCGGCGAAGATCTCTCGCCCATCCGTGACCTCATCGAATCGAACCAGCAGCAGCAGCAGGATTCGATGACAACCTTCCTGTCCGAGCAGCGCACGGCGGAAGAATCTCAGATCCGCCAGTTCATCAAGGAGAACCCGCAGGTGAGCAGTCGCGACTTCGACACCTTCATGTCGAAGCAGCGCACGGAGCAGCAGGCGAGTTACCGCAGCTTTGTCGAGGAACAGCAGAAGACCCAGAGTCAACGCATTGACGAGTTCACGAAGGCTCACGCAGACACATCCTCGGATGACGTCCGCAAGCTCTTCGAGCGGCAGGACAACAACGGTGATCAGGACATCGAGAAGTTCCTCTACCGTCAACGTCAGGACGAAGAACGCACCCTGCGTCGCTTCGTGTTTGAAGGAGTGAAGAAGTGACCCCCCAAGCACCAGTCCATACACAGAGCCTGAGCAACTCGACGCCGACGGAGGGCCTCGGGGTTATCGATGACATCTACCGTAGCGCTGTCGCCGTTTCGAACGGTGACTTCGGCGCTATCATCACGGCGATTCAGTCCGCTCGCTCCGGAATGATCCATCTGAAGGCTGATCCTGTCGATTACTTCTCGCAGATGGCTGTTGGCTTCATCCTTGAGCATGTCGATCCCCTGAAGAATTTGCTGAACGACTTCACGGGTGATTCCGCTGAGGTCTTCGGTATGAGCGCCAGCTGGCAGTCGATCGCCGAAGCGCTGGCGTCCATCGCTGACGACATTGATTCCACCTCGAGTAGCGCAATGTCCAACATGACCGGACAGGCAGTGGATGCCTACCTCTACAGGCAGCAGACTGTCGCCGAAGCGATGCGAGCAGTTGGCGAGAACGCATCCGCATTTAGCGGTGCGCTGACGGACGCGGCCAACATTGTGGATGCGATTCATGATTTGGTTCGTGACGCTATTGCCGATGTTGTTGCGTCCCTTGTCAGTACTGTGTTCTGGTCATGCGTTACCTTCGGTTTTGCAGCTCCTGCAAAGAGCGTTGAGGTCAGTGCGAAAGTGACTACGTGGGTTGTCACTATCGGGCAGATCGGTCAGATGCTCGTCCAGTTGCTCACGGCCATCAAGGCAGTCTTCGACAGCTTCGACTCGATCCAGACGGGTCTCACCGAACAGGTGAAGGTCATCGGTGCGAACTGCACGATGCCCACCGGCGGTTGCTGTGGCTCCAACGCCGCCGCTCAGGACCTCTCGTCGCCCCTGAGTGGTAGCGGCAATGCAACCGCCAATGGTCAGACCGGTGGAACCACTGTGTCTGCAGGCAACGGCGGCGTAGCTGTCGGTGGTGACAATAATGGCACGATCAATAACGATAACTCGTCAACGAACATCAATGTTGAGACGCCTGTCACGATCAACGGAGGTAGCTCCGGTCATACCGATGCTCCCGATGATGACTCGAAGGGCGGCAAGGGCAAGAAGCCCGACAAGGGTAAGGGGAAGAACGACCATTCAGGCGGCTCCACCGGCAGCTCGGGTAGCCAGTCCGGCCAGGGCAGTAAGACTCCCAAGAAGCCCAAGACGCCTAAGACGCCTGAGACTCCCAAGAAGCCCAAGACGCCTAAGACGCCTGAGACTCCCAAGAAGCCCAAGACGCCTAAGACGCCTGAGACACCCAAGAAGCCCAAGACGCCCAAGACGCCCACGAAGCCCAAGATACCCAAGAAGCCCAAGCTTAAGTTCAGATAAGACGGTCTCTCGGGAACCGGGGCTGAGTGTATTCGCTCGGCCCCGCCCCGGCCTCGTCCACTGGGCATACAACGGTGCCCCCACACATACTCTGTGCGGGGGCGCCGTTCGTTCCTTGACTCAGGTTGTTCCTTGACTCAGGGCCGGTTTGCGAAGTACTCCAGCAGGTGCGAGTCACCCGACACGATGATCTCGTCGTCAGCGTTGATACGCGTCGACGAATCCGCATACTCGAAGCGCTGCTTGGGGCGGCGGATCGCCAGCACGTTGACGCCGTAACGGCCGCGCAGGTCGAGCTCCTCGAGGGAGAAACCTCGCACCTCCTGCGGGGGGCGCAGCTTCATGATGGAGAAGCCGTCCTTTTCCATCTCGATGTAGTCAACCATGCGGCCACCCACCAGGTGTGCCGTGCGCTTGCCCGCGTCCAAGTCGGGGTAGACGACGTGGTGAGCGCCCACGCGCCGCAAGATACGGCCGTGCTGGGAGGATGTCGCCTTCACCCAGATCGAGGAAATGCCCATGTCGACGAGGTTGGCGGTGATGAGCACCGCCGCCTCCAGCGAGGAACCCACGCCGACGACGGCGCTGCGGAACTCGCGTGCACCCAGCTGCTCAAGCGCATCCTTGGAGGTTGCGTCCGCCTCGACGAGGGGGAATCGACCCGCGAAGGCCTGCACTCGGGCGGGGTTCTTTTCGACGGCCAGGATCTCGTAACCCAACTGGTCCTGCGTCACCGCGACGGCGGACCCGAAACGGCCCAGCCCGATGACGAGCGTTCCCGACTGGAGTTCCTTTGACTCGCGTTCATCTGCCATGCCCCCATTCTTCCCTGCGTGCGCCCCCAACGCGAACGCTGCGGCCGTCAGCGCGGTCCGAGACCTGCCTACATTCGGTGGAGAGGGTGGCGTGGCCGTGAGCGAGGTGGTGTCTGTGGTGTCCGCGCTCGGGTGGGGCGGTGAGCGTGAAACATGCGTGAAACACGCTTACTTGGTCGCTAACGTCCCACCTTTGCGCGGATGGCGACCAGAACCTGCGCGACGACCTCGTCGATGACGCGCAGATCTGACCAACGGACCCGAACGACTGTCCACCCGGCGCGTTCGAGGTCTCGCTGCCGTCGCTGTTCCGCCTCGATGCTCTCGTGGACTTCATCAATCGTGTCCCCGTATTTGATGCGGCCGTCGAACTCGATAGCGATCTTCAGGTTGGGCAGCGCAATATCGACGAAGTAGGTGTGGCCGGCAACCTGGACCTCTTCTTGCGTGGTTGTTCCATCGATCCCCGCACGCAGCAACGCCAGCAACACGAGGGACTCACCCGGAGACTCGCATCCAGCGTCGGCACGATCAATCATCCATCGAGCCCGCTCGCGCCCGATGGCGTTGAGGGGAGTGTCAGCCAAGGTCTCGTGGAATTCTCCACGCGCCTCCTCCTGGCGGGCGCGCGACTCATCCTGACGGAAACGATCAAACTGGCACGCCCGTGCCAACCCTGCGCAGACAATGGGAAACCCGCGCTGTTCGTTTAGTAGACGAGCGCAATCAACGACAACTCGCGCAGGTGTCGCGATGCGGAAGCCTAAGTACTTTATCGAGGGAACCTGTGATCGTGGACGAGAAACGGCAATTGTCACGGCTGAAAAACGTTCGCTCTTATCAATTGTGATCGCTGGAAAATGAATCTCGCGTGGGCGCTCTCGAAACGGCGCATATAGCGTGAGCTTCTCGATCTGCTCCTCTGCGGGGAGACCAAGGAGGTATGCAGCGGCAGCACCGCTCATGACGTAATCGGAATATCGCAGACTCGCAGCGCACATGCGGGCAATGAAAAGCGTTGTTTTGCGCTCACGTGAGTTCAGGCTAATCAACTGCGCTGAAGGAATGTAAACGCCGGCCAGTAGGCGAATGAGCTCTCCTTTTCGTGCGCGCCGATGAATGCGGTCCTTAGTCGCGTGCGAGTTAGCAACGACTAGGGAAGAACGGATGGACTCCACGCGGTCACGCAACATCGCAACTCCTTCGTTACGGGCTAGTAGGCCTCTTTGTTGGTGCATGAGTCCTACTGTGTGCCGATGATGGGTACGATTCAAGCCTTCCGCGTGAGCCTGTGGATAACTACGAGCGGGAGAAGTGACCTGTGGACGACGAGCAGTTGCCTTCCGGTTGCCGAGGTGTACGTACCTTGTCGTGGGTGCTTTGTCGCGCGTGCTTTCTTGTGTGCGCCGGGCCGGTGGTGCGCGTGGATTGCTCGTTGCGTGTTGGGGCTGCGCGAAAAAGTTCGCCCTGCGGGGTGATTCGGATTGGGAAGCGCGAAAAAGTTCGCCCTGCTCGGCAAAAATGGCCGGTTTTCGGTGTTTTTGAGCTCGCTGGGAGAGTTTTTTCGCGGTTTGGTCTAGATGGAGGTGTTGTTGGGCGAACTTTTTCGCGCGGGGAGGCCACGGGGCTGTTGTTGGGCGAACTTTTTCGCGCGGGGAGGCCACGGGGGCGTTGTTGGGCGAACTTTTTCGCGCTCCAACGCCGCCACCCGCCCTGGCGATCAGCCGATGATCGGCCGTTCCTCCGGCATGCGGATGACGCGGGAGCGCTCGCGCAGGGCGAGTGCTGCTGCCACCGTCATGGAGCCGGTGCGGCCGGCGAACATGAGGAAAATCAGGACGTACTTGGCGCCGACGGGCAAGATCGGGGTGATGCCGGTGGACAGGCCCACGGTCGCGAAAGCGGAGGCGGTCTCGAACAGGATGATGTCGAGCGAGTAGTTCGTCATCGACAGCAGGAGGACCACGGACACGGCGACGAGAGCCAGGCCCAGCAGCGACACGGCAACCGCCAGTCGGACGGCGCTCGTGGGGATGCGTCGCCCGAAGGTCTCGATGTCGCGGTCGCCTCGCGCCTCAGCGATGACGGCCAAGACGAGAACGGCAAAAGTTGTGACCTTCACGCCGCCCGCCGTAGATGCGGAGCCGCCGCCAATCATCATGAGGATATCCTGCACGAAGTGGGTCTGGGTCTGCATGGCGCCGACGTCCAGGGCGGACAGTCCGGACGAGCGGGAGTTCACGCCGGCGAGCATCGCGTTGAGGATCTTGGAGGGAGTGTCGATCGCGCCCAGGGTCGCGGGATTGTTCCACTCGGTGAGCGCCAGGGCGAGTGCCCCCACGAAAGCGAGGATCAGGTAGGTCGACAGGGTGAGCTTGGTGTGGAGCCGCCAGCGCCGGGGTGTGCGCAGGTTCTTGGCGACGTCCATGATGACGGGGAAGCCGATGGCTCCCACGGTGGTGCCCAGGATGATGGGGATGAGCATCCACCAGTCGGTGACGTGGGGGGAGAGGCCTTCGGGCAGGATGACGAAGCCTGCGTTATTGAAGACGGAGATTGCCATGAAGACGGCGTCCCACACGGCGCGTACGGGGTCGATGCCCATCGACAGGAAGCGCGGGAGGAACACGGCGGCCAGGAGGGCCTCCATGGTCAGCGATGTCGCGATGACGGCTTTGAGGAGGAGAGAGATTTGGCCCATGGCGCCGGTGCCGGTTTCCTGCGTGGCGAGCATACGCTGGGTGAGGCCGAGGTGGCGTGAGACAGCGAATCCGAGGATCGACGCAAGGGTCATGACGCCCAGGCCGCCGACGACGATGCCGGCGGCGATGACTGCCTGCCCGAAGGGAGACCAGTAGGTCGCGGTGTCGACGGTGGTCAGGCCGGTGACGCAGACGGCGGACACGGCGGTGAAGAGAACGTCGACGAAGGGGGCTGGCGTGTCGGACGAGGAGGAGATTGGCAACATCAGGAGTGCCGTGATGACAGCGATGATGAGCGCGAATGTGCCCAGAGCGAGGCGTGCAGGTGAATAGCGGGCCTGCTTGGACAGCCACGCGCGCACGCGCTGCATGGTTGTGGTGGGTACCTCGCCGTGCGGGTTTTGAGGGCCTTCGGGGACGCGTCGTACGACGGGGGAGGGCTGCGGGCTCAGCGGTTCTTCGGAGAGCGCGGGGGACGAGGCAGGGGTTCGTCCGCGCATCAGGGAACGGGTGGCGCCGGGTCTGGGGCGTAAGCGAGGTGTCTTCCCTCGCTGCTGACGACCCTTGTGTGCCGGTGCCATCGATACTCCTTAACGACTCTGCAACAAAAGTGGACAAAGTTGCAGTTTCTATGTGGTTGGGCAGTAGTATATTTCGTGAGGCTACGTAAGCGGTGAACGAATCGGGTTTAGCGCGCCTCGCGAGCATATCTGGGAGTCATTAATGGAACAGCAGTCGGCGCCGCGCTTTATGACTGTCACGGAAGTGGCGGACATCATGCGCGTCTCTAAGATGACTGTGTACCGCTTGATTCACAGTGGCGAAATGCCCGCGATTCGCGTCGGAAAGAGCTTCCGAGTCCCGGAGGCCGCGGTCGCCCAGATGATTCAGGCCGGTATGGCAGATCACTCTGGTGACCAGGCTCGCGTCATTGGCGGGTAGTATAGGCACGATGTGCCCGGCTCGGGCACCCATCATCCATCAGCGGTAGTACCTCTGCCGCACACACTACGAGGGAGGAACCCCATGGGCTCCGTCATCAAGAAGCGCCGCAAGCGCATGGCGAAGAAGAAGCACCGCAAGCTCCTGCGCAAGACGCGTCACCAGCGTCGCAACAAGAAGTGAGCGAGCGGAGGCCCG
>CAUTGT010000028.1:0-9385 GCA_963537735.1 uncultured Actinomycetaceae bacterium
GAACCCGAACCGATCGTCGCGCCGGCCCCCGTCGTCGAGCCCGAACCCATCGTCGAACCCGAGCCCGTCGCGGTCGTCGAAACCGAGCCCGTCGCGGTCGTCGAGCCCGAGCCCATCGCGGAACCCGCCCCGGCCTCGTCGATGTCGTTTATTGATGACGCGGAAATGCCGACCGCGCAGATTCGTCGTGTTCGTCGAGTGAGGCCCGCGGACTGGGGGACGCCCGAGCCGGCCGCGCCGGTGCAGCAGCCCGAGCCCGCCCCTCAGGCGTCTGCTCCCCCGATGACGCCGGCTCCGTTCGAGCAGAGTGCGCCCGCCATGCCTTCGGTCGTCGAGCAGCCGCAGGCCCCCGCATCCCCGCAGATGTCTGTCCCCTTCCAGGCGTCGGCCACTGCGCCCCCCTTCCAGGAGGACTGGAACGCGGAGATCTCGCAGAAGAAGGAAGCCCCGCGCGAGCAGGAAGACGACAAGAAGCGCCGTAGGCTGTGGGGCTGGGGCAAGCGTCGCAAGAAGCGCAACGAGGCCGCCACCTCGCCCGAACCCGAGATCGATGAGCCGATCGAGTCCTCTCACGCGCCGATGATTTCAGTCGACGCGCAGGACGAGGACGACTGGAACGACTGGCAGAACTGGAACTCGCGCAGCTAACCGAGCGCCGAGGTGTGCCTACAGGCGACTCTCGGCCTTGGCAAACTCGACGTAGTGCGCGAGCTCCTCATCCAGATCATCCGGATTGTCTGCCCCATCGGACGTGGCCTCGGCCTCTGCATCCGCCTCTTCCTGTCCGTAGCGCTCCAACAGGAGGCGCTCTCGGTAGAGGTTGTCCGCTGTCACGCCGATGGTACGGATGAGGGACGCATTGAGGGCCATGCCGACGATAATGCCGATAATCGGCAGGATCTGCGCCATCTTCAGGCCGACGAGACGCGCGCCCAGTGCCGCGAACAAGGAGTTCACGGACGCCGTCAGCGCATTGTTTCCGATGCTCTCCATCGATCCGCGTTTGGTGAGCTTGCGCACCACCTTGTTGAACATGCGCATCGAGGTCTCCTTCTCGACGGCATGATCACCAACCGTGCTACGCGGGGCGATCGCCTGGGATAAAACCATCGCGGAAAACAGCTTTTCAGCTGGGTCCTTCGTGTCATACCCGTAATACGCGGCCGTGTGCGACACGAGGCGCGCAGAGGAGGCCAAGAACGTCGCAATATCGAGGCCGATTGCCCCCATGATCACGCCGATGCCAGGCGCCGAAGCGATGCCCAGACCGAGGAGAGCCGCGACCGACCCTCCCGTCGCGAACACGCTGCTCACCGCTCCCTCCGTCGCCGTAACAACGGCGTATCCGACCTTCAGGTGGGGCCTGACCGATCGGATCTCTGCCAGGTTCAGGTTTCGGATGTCCTCGAGACACTCCACGTCGTTGCCGGCCCGGCGATACGCCCTCACAATTCGCTTTCGCGGAACTGAGGATTCGGCGGCTGACGTTGTCTTCTCGACGAGTCCCAGGACAGCCGATGAGGTCTTGTCCGCAATTGCGGCCCCACCGGGCACCTTGCGCGCGAGGTCGACCGTCTTTTTCAAAGGGGTGAGCACGTACGAACGGATGCGCTGAGTGATGACACGAGGACGGCGCGGGCTGATCTGCGCGGCCTTCCATTCTTGGATCGCGTCCCACTGCGCGCGATCGTCGTCGGTCATGCGGCCACGCATGTCGTCGGCTGCGCTGCCCGCTTCTCCTGAACAATCCGGCATACACCCAGCCTACACGGCCAACAATCGCGACTTCATGGAACTGCGGGAGCGAGACTACCGCTCCCCTACGGGCGGCTCTCGGCCTCGGTGATCTCCACGTAGCGCGCAATATCTGCGCTCAGCTCCTGGGTATCGGCAGGCCTCGCCAGGTCCGTCGAGGCACCATCGGCAGCCTCCACGTGGCCGTAGCGTTCGGCGAGGAAGCGCTCGCGGTAGAGGTGATCGGCGGTCTCGCCGATGGTACGCATCAGGGCGGCATTGAGCCCGGCGCTCACGACGACGCCCGCGACGGGGACGATCTGCGCGAGCTTGCGGGATGCCAAGCGCACGCCCATCGCACTGAAGAGGGAGTTCATCGCGCTCACGACCACGTTGCCGCCGAGGCCGTCGAGCGAACCGCGCCGGGCGAGGTCACGCATCACCTTGTTGAAGGCCAGCATCGTCGCCTGCTTTTCAACGACGAAATCGTGGCCGCTGCCCGTCGGATCGATCGCCTGCGAAAGCACCATCGTGGAGAAGAGCCGCTCGGTGGGGTCCTCCGAGTCGTAGCCGTAGTACGCGGCCGTGTGGGCGACGAGGCGCGTCGCGGCGGCCAGGAAGCTCGTGATATCAACGGCGATCGCCGAGGCCGTGACCCCCACTCCAGGGGCGGAAGCCACGCCCATGCCAAGCACTGCGGCAACAGAGCCACCCGAGGCGAACACACCGCTCACCGCTCCCTCGGCGGCCGCGGTCGTCGAGTAGGCCAGGCTCAGGCGGGGCTTGACGGCGAGGATGTCGTCGAGCGTCAGCGAGCGGATGTCCTGCAGGGTCCGCACGTCAAAGCCCGCGGAACGGTAGGCCTTGAGGATGCGCTTGCGGCGCACCGAGGCCTCGGACGCGGAGGCTGCCAGCTCGACGAGGCCGAGGGCGGCGGAGGACACGGTTCGGGTGAGTGCCTCGCCGCCGGGCACCTTGCGCGCGATGGACACCGCCTTACCCAGGGGTGCGAGGGCCGCCGAGCGGACGCGCTGGGAGATGACTCGGGGGCGGATCGGGCGCATCTGCACGTCCTTCCACCGCTGGATTTCGTCCCAGTGGGCGGCGTCGGACTCGCTCATGCGTGCACGCAGATCGTCAGACATGCTCTCCCCGTTTCTCTCGCGGTCGCTAACTCACCAACACTACACAGTGAGGGCCGCCTGCGAGGCTGTAGAGCCCCCGCGTCCCCTGTTATGCTTGTGACCTGGTAGTCAGATTCGGCCTCGATACGAAGGAGCTCCCGTGGAATCTCGTGAGTCGCTCATCAACCAGATCGCTCTTCTCCATGAGGAGAAGGAACACCAGAAGATCATCGCGCTCATCGAGGGCCAGCCCCCGGCCGCGATGGACTACGAGCTGACGAGCCTTCTGGCGCGCGCCTACATCAATTACGCCCAGCCCTACATGGATTCTTTCCAGGAGCACATCAAGCACGCGGTGGAGCTGCTGCGCAGCATTGAGGCCGAGGGCATGGCGGACCCGCAGTGGTACTACCGCATCGGCACTGCCCTCTACTGGCAGGACGAGGAAGAAAGCGCCATGACGTACCTGGAGCAGTGCCTCGCGATGGACCCGACCCACGAGGACGCTCCGCAGGTCATCGAGGAGTGCAAGCGAGCCCTCGAGCGTCGGACAGTCGTGCGCCCCCTCGACATGCGTGCACTTATCGACTTCTTCGAGCGCAACGACTACAGGTACGACGTTGAGGACAATCGCCTGCGCACGGGCTTCACGAACGGCTACTACGTGTTCTCCGTGATCGACGACGGCGCGGACCTGAGCATGTGGGGCGGCATCCGCGAGGACGTGTCGATGGAGCTGCGCCCGCGCCTCATCCAGGCGTGCAACGACTGGAACGCGGCCACCAAGTGGCCCAAGGTCTACGTGGCGACGCTGGACGACGGCACGCAGCGCGTGTGCGCCGAGCAGTTCGTCTCGTCCCGCTACGGCATGACTGACGCGCAGGTGTCGATCAACATCGACCGTTTCATCTCCGCGTCCGAGTCCTTCTTCAAGGAGCAGATCGAGCGGATCCCCGCACTGGGTGGCGCAAGCGAGTAACGCTCGCACAGAAACATTCCCCGGCCTCGTCTTTTCGGACGAGGCCGGGGTTCGTTATACGGTCACTGCCCGACGCGCTGCGCCAATGCTCTACGCATTGCTGCGGGGCACGTAGACGCTGAGTCCTCCGTCGCTAACGACGCCCGTGAGGGTCCCGTCATCCGCGACGCGCACGGACGGGTGGCCGCCGATGGCGCACTCCCACTCCTGGCCTGCGTGGCGCGTTCCCACGTAGAGGGTCTTCTCGGCTGCCATTCGGTCGGAGAGGATGACGGCGCATCCGGAGCCGGGGATCTCGTCCTTGCCTTCGCGGGCAAAACCCACCACATCGGGGCCATCGAAAGCATTGTGCTGCGGGCCGACAGCCGCGCGGGCTCGGATACTCATGAGGACCGGCAGCTCACGCACAGCGGGCAGGTCGTCGGACTCGGGGGAACCCAGAAGGTCACCCCAGAACACGCAGGGAACCCCGGCCTCGTTGAAGAGGATGAGGGCGTAGGCGGCCGCCTTGAACCAGGGGGCGACCGTGGAGGCCAGGGACTGGCCGGGCTGCGTGTCGTGGTTTTCGACGAAGGTGACTGACTTGTCCGGATGGGAGGCGGTCAGCGTGTTCTCCCACAGGCGAGAGAGGTCCACGTTACCGTCCGAAACCGACGCATCATGCAGGTGGTAGTGCAGGGGAACGTCGAAGAGCATAACGTTGGGGACCCGCTCCAGGTAATCCTCGAGCTCGCGCACGTCGCCGCTCCAGTACTCGCCGACGGCGGGCAGGCGACGCCCCGTGGAGGCGCGCAGGTCTTCGAGCCAGCGGGCGTAGAAGTCCGATCCCACGTGCTTGACGGCGTCCAGGCGCAGCCCGTCCACGCCGGTCGTCTCGACGTACCACTTGCCCCAGCGGTCCAGCTCCTCGCTGACGCGGGGGTCGGTGACGTGCACGTCGCAGCCCATCAGGTAGTCAAAGTTACCGAACTCGGTGTCGACGGACTCGTTCCACTGCTTGCCTTCGAAGAGCCACAGGCCGTTGCGCTTCGTGGCCTCATCCCAGTCGATGCCGTGGAAGCACGTCCAGTCCCACGTGAAGTCCGAGTACGTGCCCGCGCGCCCCGGGAACGTGAAACGTGTCCACGCCTCGATCGTCTCGGGCTCCCCGATGGCCTCATGGCGGTTGTGGGGGTTGATCGGGGTGGCGCGAACGGTCTCAGACGCGTCGGCGCCCATGCGGTGGTTAAGGACGATGTCGGCGCACACGGCGATTCCCGCCTCGTGCAGGGCCTCGATGGCTGCCAGGTACTCGTCCTTCGTCCCATACTTCGTGGGCACGGAGCCCCTCTGGTCGAACTCGCCCAGGTCGTACAGGTCGTAGACGCCGTAGCCGACGTCGTTGATGCCCTCGTGCCCCTTGTAGGCAGGCGGCAGCCAGATGATGGTCACGCCCAGGTCCGCGATCGCCTGGGCGTGCTCGGCGAGGTAGCGCCAGTGGCTGGCGTCCGGGGCCATGTCCCAGGCGAAAGCCTGCAGGATCAGGGGGCCCGCCTCCGTCACGGACGAGGCCAGGGCCGGGTCAGTCGTCTCATTCACCCGCATATCGTGGCAGGTTTCCCCGCCTACAGGCGCGCGAGAATGAGAAACAGTGGCAGGGTATACACAGTAACGAGGCCGGGGCTACGTACCGCTGATGCGCGCGGTACGGGCCCCGGCCTCGTCGGTGATATCGTTACTTGCGGCGCACTAGACGTTCCTTGACGCTGTTGAAGCTGGAGGCGGCGCTCGAGGCGCCATCGGCGATACCCGAGGCCGCGCTCTTGGCGCCGACCATCACGACCTTCGCTTTGCCGCGCAGGCCCTTCTTGATAGTCGTCGCTGTCTCGGGTGTCTGCCCCTGCCTGGTCGCGCCGAGGCGATGCCGGTCCCACTTGTTGACGTCGACGCCGGGAGGCGGGATCTCGCGCAGGTGTTCCTTGAGGAGCGCGGATTGGGACTGGAGCGCCATGAAGGTGAGGCCGCTCGACACGAATCCACCGATGACGGGGACGAGCTTCGAGAATCCCTTGGCGGCGGTGCTCTTCGTGATGTTGATGCCGATGAGACGCAGGCTGTGCTTGACGACCGGGTACCAGGTGATGCTCATGAGGGCGCGCTTGGTCGCGTGATTCCGGTAGGCGGTCTTGGCAGCCACGCGCGCGAACGCCGTGAGGGACTGGGCGGCGCCCCCGACCCCCAGCATGACGCCGAAAAACACGGCGAGCACGCCGAGCGTGTCGTCGTCAGCGTCTCGGCCATCCGGGAGGAGATCTCCCCAGCCGTACAGGTAGGCAAGCTTTTGCATGATCCTCAGCGCGTGCGCGTAGTACTGCATCAGGTCCGCGGGGATCGTGCCGAGCATCGCGAAGCCGCCGGGGATACCCGCGACGAAGGAGATGGCCGCCGACTTGTTCGTTTCGTACGAAATCGCCTCGTCTGCGATCCTGTCGAGCTCGCTCAGGGGCACGCCCGCCAGCACTGGACTTGAACCGAGGGCGCGGGCGATTGCGTCGTCGCTCAGGTGGAGCTTGCCCAGCTCCTGACGCAGGAACTCCTCGCGGTTGACGCGCACGCCGGGCACGCGCACGACCTTCGCTAGGAAGTCGAGCGCTTTGCGCTCGGCCTCAGCATGCTGTCCGTCGGCAACTACGGTCGGCTCACCGCCGTGAGCACGGGCGTTCGTTGTGTCGGGCATCGAGTTCCTCCTCGTCTGACGACGCGCGGACAGCGCGCATCCGGTCCCACTCTAGCGGGCGCCGCCCCCACAGCGCAGGCGTCACGAGGCTGGGGGTAAGTTCTGTTCCCACGTACCTCCCGTTCCGGGCCTAGGCTGGTCTCATGTGGATCCTCGCCGCCTGCTTGTCAGCCCTGTTCGCGGGGCTGACTGCCGTCCTGGCGAAGGCGGGCGTCGCGTCGACGAGATCGACGGTCGCGACGGCGCTGCGCACGGTTGTCGTGGCCGCGGGGGCGTGGGGCATGGCGGCGCTGACGGGAACGGCCTCCGGCGTTACATCTATCGACGGAACCTCTGCGCTGTTCCTGGTGTTGTCCGGGTTGGCGACGGGGGCCTCGTGGCTGTGCTACTTCGCGGCGCTTTCCCGAGGGGACGTGTCCCGCGTGGCACCGATCGACAAGCTGTCTACGGTCCTGGCGATCGTCCTCGCACTCATCCTGCTGGGCGAGCCGGTGAGCGCAGGGGGCGCGGCCGGGATTGTCGCTATCGCGGCGGGGACGCTCCTGATGGTGGAACCCTCTGAGTTATCGGGCCTTCCTCGCGCGCTGCGCGGAGGCGGGAGCTGGCTGACGTTCGCGCTTGCGTCCGCTCTGTTTGCGGCGCTGACGTCGATCCTCGGGAAGGTCGGCATTTCTGGGGTCGATCCGACGCTGGGGACGGCGGTGCGCACGTTGGTGGTGCTGGCGATGGCGTGGGCGATCGTGGGCGTGCAGGGTCACCTGGGCGAGGTGCGGTCGATTCCGGGTCGCGAGCTGGCGTTTATCGTCGCGTCGGGCGCCGCGACGTGCGCGTCGTGGCTGGCGTACTATCACGCGCTCAAGGACGGGCCCGCCTCGGTCGTGGTGCCCATCGATAAGCTGTCGATCCTCGTGACCGTCGCTGTATCAGCCGTGGCGTTTCACGAGCGTTTCACGCTGCGCTACCTGCTCGGCCTCGCCCTCATGTGCGCGGGGACGGTAGCCATGGTGGTGGGGTAGGACCCCCGCTCACACGATCCCCTAAGATTGGCGCACGCTCTTCCCCATCAGAGTACGCACAGAACCGACACGAAACACTAAGAATGCTGCGCAACCATCACGCAAATCCTCCCACCCGCATCCCCATAACCGCACGGATGTGCATGCCCGGCCCCGGCCTCGTCAATTCAGTGTGTGAGTTCGCGCGTAACAAGCAGGGGGACTTGAGTCCGAAACGGACGACGTTGTAAACTTCAGGTAACCGTTCAGCCCGCCGCTCCCTCGGAGCGGACGGGCTGGATTTCTATCTGGAAGGTCAGATGGTATGGACGAGCAGGTCAAAGATCCGACTACTGTCGATGAACAGATCCGCATCTTGTCTGAGCGCGGCATGCAGGTGGATATCGATCTCGCGTGCCAGTAGCTTCGTAGTGTTTCCTACTACCGATTGTCCGGCTACTGGTACCCCTATCGCGAGCAACTTCAGTCGGACACCAGAATGCCTGTCCGCGCCGACACCTTCGTACCGGGGTCAACCTTCAGCGAAGTAACCGGCTTGTACGAGTTCGACCGCAAGCTACGAACCCTCGTCCATGATGGTATCGAACGCATTGAAATCGCATTGCGCACGCGTGTCGGCGAGTGGATCGTCACCCACGGACCACTGGCATATGAAGAAAAGAACCTGTTCCACGCAGACTTCGACCACAAGACGTGGCTGAAAACTGCTCGCAGGCGAATCCAGCGCGCTGAGGGTAATAATGCCGCAATCAGGCACTACGCAGACAAGTACGAGGGGTACCCGTTTTGGGTACTCGCCGAAACGCTCGACTTTGCTGATATCTCGAAGCTCTACGCTGGACTCCCTGTCAACGCACAGCACGAGATATCACGTAGCTTCGGTTTTGCCGTCGAGCCTATGGCATTGAGGGGAAAACACGGGAAGAACTACTACACGCGTGATCCTTTAGCTCGATGGTGCGAGCAGCTGACAGTCGTACGCAATGTTTGTGCTCACCACGGACGTCTGTTCAACAGGAACCTTCTGCCGGCATCGACCGTCGCATTTCGCACAATCGACAGTTTGAAGTCACTTCCCGAGGGCCAGAGCGACAAAGTCTTCGGCGCTCTTCTCGTCATGGGTTTCATGCTGCATAACATCTCACCCGGCACTAGCTGGGCAGCCAAACTGAGCGACTTGGTGCACGACTATTACGAACAACTCGCTCTACGGTCAGTCGCCGAGATGGGTTTCCCACCCGATTGGGCCGGCAGTTTCATTCACCTATAAGGCAAGCGACACGATCACCCCGTCGCTACGGATCTAGTCCGATTCAGCGATTAACCGCACAACCGTCTAGTGGCCTTGTTTTTCTTCTGAGGTGTCGGTGTTGTTGACGATGAGGTGACTGAGTGGGAACGGTCCGGTTGTTTCGGTGGTGGTGACCAGGCCGTTGATGGTCTGTGTTTCACCGGTGAAGGGGTTGGTGGCCGTGCCCGCCCAGGTGGTGGTCAGTGTGATGGTGCGCGTGGCGGAGGGGTATGGGCCATCCAGGAAGGACTTCCACCCGTTGGGGGCCTTGTAGTAGTGGCGGATCAGGGCGGGGTCGGTGTTGGGGTCCATGCCTTCTTGCCAGGGCATGCCCGGCGAGGTCGTGGTCAGGTCCGGGGTTCCGTCTCCCCAGCTCCACGTGTAGGACGTCGCCGTCAAAGTGATGGTGATGTCGCGGCCCAACAGCGTGACAGTGTGAGTCTGCGTGGGATGCGTGGCGGCGACGAGCGTGGGAATGTACTTGTTCGTGTACGACACCCCCTCGGGCCGCTTGTGCAGGCCAGC
>CAUTGT010000029.1:0-9371 GCA_963537735.1 uncultured Actinomycetaceae bacterium
TCTCGGTCGTGCCGTCGGCGTAGTAGACCGTGGTCTTCTGCGCGAGCGCCAGGTCGTCCGGCGCGGGCACGGTCAGCGTGTTGTAGAGGTACAGGAACACGGCCATGCCGGCAATGAAAGCGCCCAGGAAGATGGTCAGAATTCCGAACCCGATGCGCTTGGCCCACCGGAACTTCTTCTTCGCGGGGCCTTTCTTACCGGCCGACGAGGCCGTGGCAGCCTTCTTGGAAGCGCGCGACGAAGCAGCGGCGCGCGCCGCACGGCGCGAGGGCAGGGCGTCACGCCCCGACGCGCCCGAACCGCGAGGCTCGATGATGTCGTTCCAGTCGGACTGTCCGTTGTTAGTAGCCACGTATTCGCCCTTTCAGCGGATTGTTGTATTCCTAGGGTAACGGTGTTTCCTGAAAGAACCACAAAGTATGGGCTGCAACACAGGGGGTGGGCACGCACCCGGCGCACCCACCCCCTCGTCACGGCTCGCGCCGCAGTCTCAGATCAGGACCACTGTTCCTCGGGACGACCCGGGGCAGCCCACAGGGTGTGGAAGACACCCTCCTTGTCTACCCGGTGGTAGGTGTGGGAGCCGAAGAAGTCACGCTGACCCTGGATGAGGGCAGCCGGCAGGCGCGTCGCGCGGATCTGGTCGAAGTAGGCCAGGGACGAGGCGAACACGGGGATCGGAACGCCAGCGAGGGCCGCCTGGGCCACGACGCGACGCAGCGCGGGCGTGCACTCCTGGAAGCGGGTCGCAAACGGCTCGGCGGCCAGCAGCAGCGGCAGGTCGGGGTCGGCCTCGTAGGCGCGGGTGATGTCGTCGAGGAAAGCCGCGCGGATGATGCAGCCCGCGCGCCAGATGCGAGCCAGGGCGCCCTTGTCGATGCCCCACCCGTATTCCTTCGCGCCGGCCTCGATCTCGTCGAAGCCCTGCGAGTAGGCGACGATCTTCGAGGCGAACAGCGCCTGGCGCACGTCCTCGATGAACGCGGCCCGGGCCTCGTCCGACTCGATGACGAGCGCGTTGGCGTTGCCCGCGAGCGCTTGTCCGGCCGCACGCTGGGCGGGCTCGGAGGACGCGGCGCGCGCGAAGGTCGCCTCGCCGATCGCAGTGACGGGGACGGCCAGGTCGAGGGCGGTCTGGACCGTCCACTTGCCGGTGCCCTTCTGCGAGGCGGCGTCCACGATGAGGTCGACGAGGGGCTTGCCGGTCTCGGCGTCCACCTGACGCAGGACCTCGACGGTGATCTCCATGAGATAGGAGTTGAGCTCGCCCTCGTTCCAGGCGGCGAAAATGTCGGCGATCTCGGCCGGGGTGGCACCCAGGCCCTCGCGCAGGAGGGTGTAGGCCTCGGCGATGACCTGCATGTCGGCGTACTCGATGCCGTTGTGCACCATCTTCACGAAGTGGCCAGCGCCGTTCGGGCCGATGTACGTGCAGCAGGGCACGCCGTCGTAGGTGCCGGCGATGGCCTCGAACATGGGGCCGAGGCGGTCGTACGAGGCCGGGGTGCCGCCGGGCATGATGGAGGGACCCCACAGGGCACCCTCCTCGCCGCCGGAGACGCCCGCGCCCACGAAGTGCAGGCCGCGCTCGGCGGCCCACTTCTCGCGGCGGATCGTGTCGGTGAACAGGGAGTTACCGCAGTCG
The DNA here is from genome assembly GCA_963537735.1 of uncultured Actinomycetaceae bacterium. Lineage (GTDB taxonomy): Bacteria > Actinomycetota > Actinomycetes > Actinomycetales > Actinomycetaceae > Pauljensenia. The sequence goes on from CAUTGT010000029.1 coordinate 1,646, forward strand.
ACGATGATGTCGCCCTCATCCATGAGATCGGCGAGCTGCTCCATGACGGCATCCGTCGAGGGGCCGGCCTGGACCATCATGATGGCAACGCGGGGCGCGCGCAAGGAGGCGACGAAGTCCTCCAGGGTGGACGCGGGGACAAAGGTCGCCTCATCGCCGTGCTGGGCCATGAGCTTCTCGGTGCGAGCCGGGGTCCGGTTGAAGACGGCGGTCGCGTAGCCGTTGCGGGCCAGGTTGCGGGCGAGGTTCGCGCCCATGACTCCCAGGCCGTACACGCCGATGTCGGCCGATGCCTTCTCGGGGGTAAACGTGCTCATGCGGTAACTCTCCTAACAAAAAGTTGAATTATTCCCAGAGTACGGCGGCATGACCGGGATCGCACCGCGCGCGGGCGTGACGATGGTCGCCCGCGGGCGCTCGCGCCTACTCCTCAGCCTCGCGGGCGGCCTTCGCGGCGGCCTTGCGGGCCTTCTTTTCTGCGACCTTGGCCTCCCAGTGGGCCTGCTGGGCCTGGTACTCCTCGGCCAGAGCACGCACGTCGTCCGATGCCCACCAGTCGAGAAGCGCCTGACGGGCGGCCTCCTCGCCCAGCGGCCCGCGCTCCATGCGCAGCTCGAGCAGGTAGTCGCGGGCAATCTTCACGGCGCGCGAGGGGCGCAGGCCCAGGATCTCCATGATCTGGTCGCCGTCGAGGTCGGGGCGGATCGCGTCGAGTTCCTCCTGCTCGCGCAGGGCTGCGATGCGCGCCTCGAGGTCGTCGTAGGCGGCGGACAGGTAGTTGGCCTTGCGGCGGTTGCGGGTCGTGCAGTCGGCGCGCGTCAGACGGTGGAGGCGCTCGAGGAGGTCTCCCGCGTCGGCCACGTAGCGGCGCACCGCCGAGTCGGACCAGGCGGCCTCGCCGTAGCCGTGGAAGCGCAGGTGCAGCGCGACCAGGGTGGAGACGGCCTCGATCGTCGCCTTGTCAAAGTGGAGGGCCTTCATGCGCTTGCGCGTCATCTTCGCGCCCACGATCTCGTGGTGGTGGAAGGACACGGTGCCGTTCGGCTCGAAGCGGCGGGTCGCCGGCTTGCCGACGTCGTGCATGAGGGCGGCGAAGCGCAGGATGAAGTCGGGGGCGGGAACCGGACCATCCGGGCCGGTTTCCAGGTCCATCGCCTGCTCGACGACGGTGAGGGTGTGCTCGTAGACATCCTTGTGGCGCTTGTGCTCGTCCACCGTGGAGACGAGGCCGGCGACCTCCGGCAGGACGATGTCGGCGACGCCCGTGTGCACCATCAGCTCGATGCCGCGGCGCGGGTAGGGCGAAATGATGAGGCGCTCGAGCTCGGCGCGGATACGCTCGGCGGAGACGATCTCCAGGCGCGAAGCCATGGTTTCCATCGCGTTCATGACGTCCATGTCGACGTCGAGGCCCAACTGCGCGGAGAAACGCGCGGCGCGCATGATGCGCAGCGGGTCGTCGTCGAAGGACTGCTCGGCGGACACGGGGGTGCGCAGATTGCCGTCCGCGAGGTCGGCCAGGCCGCCGCACGGGTCGACGAGGGCCATCTGCGGCAGGCGCATCGCCATCGCGTTGACCGTGAAGTCCCGGCGCGTCAGGTCCCCTTCGAGGGTGTCGCCGAAGGTCACCTCGGGCTTGCGCGAGCCGATCTCATACTCGTCGGTGCGGTAGGTCGTCACCTCGACGACCAGGTCGCCGCGGCGACCGCCGATCGTGCCGAACTCCTTGCCGATGTCCCAGGTCGCGTGACCCCACGTCGCCAGGAGCTCCTCTGTGCGCTCAGGGCGCGCTGAGGTCGTCATATCGAAGTCGTGCGGAGTCACTCCCAGGAATGCGTCGCGCACGGGCCCGCCGACGAGCGCGAGCTCCTCCCCGGCCTCGTCAAAAATCGTGCCGAGTTCCATAATCGCGGGCGGGAGCGCCGCAAAGGTCCTCGTGGCGTTCGCCATGAGGGTAGGAATGTCCGTCGTTTCGGCGTTTTGCGCGGTCACGGGGCCGTTATTCGGGGAAGCTGACTGGGTACTCATCGCCCTTAAGCATGCCAGGAAAGCGCCCTGGCCGACTACCGGGGGCCGCGTACCGGCTAAAGTGGAGTCATGCCTGCACGTCCAGTTGACCGCCGAAGCGGGGTGCCCCGACCCCCGCGTCGGTCCGCTTCTGCGCGCGCTGGCCGCTCTCACCTGCCAATTTCCGCGGAAACCAGCGCGGGCGGCATCGTCGTCGACGTGCGTGACGGAATTCCCTATGCGGCATTGATCGCGCGACGCAATCGCGCGGGTCGCATCGAGTGGTGTCTACCCAAGGGCCACCTGGAGGGTTCCGAGACCCCCCAGCAGGCCGCGCTGCGCGAGGTCGCCGAGGAAACCGGCATCCACGGGCGCATCATCCGCCACCTCGCGTCGATTGACTACTGGTTCTCCGGCAACGACCGCCGCGTTCACAAGGTCGTCCACCACTACCTGATGGGGTATGAGTCCGGCACGATCTCCGTCGACGGGGATCCGGATCATGAGGCCGAGGAGGCCGCGTGGGTGCCGCTGAGCGACGTCTCGCGCCAGCTGGCCTACCCCAACGAGCGCCGCATCGTGCGCATCGCCCTGGACCTGCTGTATCGGGATGGCCGTGACTAGGCGCGCGCTCGCGGCTGGCGTCCTGTGCGCGGCGATGGCTCTCCCCTTCGGCCTCGGTCTGAACGAGGCCGGGGCCGCCCCGCTGCCCACCGTGACCTCGCAGTCGGGCGAGTCGCGTCCCGCCGTCATGGGTACGGTTTCAGAGGATTCTGGGCTTTCCGTGTCCATTAACTCGCTGTCGCCTCGAATCATCACAGATGAAAACGAACTCGTTATTTCTGGAACGGTCCGTAACGATTCTCCAACGACGCTCGCAAACATCTCCCTCGAGGTGTTCATCGCCAACGAGACGCCGATTTCTGTCCCCGCGCTGACGACTGCCCTCTCCGACGACGAGCCGGACGCCACCCATGCGGCCTCCTCCTCACTCACGGATGTCGCCCGAGGAGCCACGACTTCCTTCGAGATCCGTATTCCCACGTCCTCGCTGCCCCTCGCCGACGCCGACGAGTGGGGCCCGCGCGTCACGACCGTGACTGCGACCTCCGGCGAATACTCGGGCAAGGATCGATCGATCATCGTGTGGGATTCGGGCGCGCAGGTCTCCGCCTCGCGCGTGAGTGCCGTGATCCCCTGGACCTCGACGAGCGCCACCCAGGACCAGAGGGAACGCTCGGCGGTCCTCAGCCTCGCCTCCGCCAACGGCATCACCCTGGCCGTCGACCCGCTGCTGATCCCTCACGGCCCGCAGCCCACGGCCACGCCGAGCCCCTCCGCATCCCCCTCGGCCAACCCCTCGGCCGACGCGGACCAGTCCGGAGCCGACCCCGCCCAGTCCGGCCAGTCCGACTCGGAATCGGGCCAGTCCGGCGCCCCCACGGCCTCGCCGAGCGCGTCCCCCACCCCGACGCCCGCGCCGACGGCCACGGACCCGACGCAACGCGCGCGTGACCTCCAGTCCGAGGCGTTTGTCGCGGCGCTCCTGTCGAACGCGACCGAGATCATCGCCCTGCCCGAGGGAGACGCCGACCTCGGGGCCCTGTCGCTGTCTGGCAACTCCGGATTCTGGGACCGAGCATCGCGCTCGATGGCCGACTTCCCCGACACGCTGCGTGAGGCCGGGTGGGTCGCACCCGCCAACTCTCCGGCCTCCCCCAGCCCGTCGGCCTCGGCCACCCCCTCCCCCTCCGGGACACCCGATGCCACGCCCACGCCGAGCGCATCCACGAGCACCTCCGGTCAATCCACCACGACGACCTCCTCGCCCGACTCCGGGCCCTCGATCCTGCGTAACGTCGCCTGGCCTGCGGACACGACCTTCGGAACGTCATTCCTCTCCGGGTTCTCCTCCTCGAACCAGATCACGATCGCCCCAGTCGGCGCCCTGACCCCCGCCGAGGACGTTCCCTTCACCTCCTACGCGCGCGTCAACGTCAACCCCGCCACCGGCGAGACCTCGACGGACGGGACGGGCGCGCGCACCCTCGCCCAGCAGAGCGACATCGCCGCAATCCTGTCGTGGAACGCGTCCGGCGCGGACGAACTCGACGCCGAGCAGGCCCTCACCGCTATCACCGCGATCATCACCCGCGAGCGCCCCGCCTCCTCGCGCACCATTTTCGCTGCGGCCCAGCGCGGAACCGTTATTAACGAGCGACTCACCAACCGTGCGAAGGCGCTGTTCTCGCCGCGCTGGGTGAGCGCCATACCCTTCAGCGAGATGGCCGCCAGCGAGCCCACCGACGTCGACCGTGAGACCGTCGGATCGGGCGTCCTCGAGGCCGACACGGAGACCGCGATCTCGGCCATGACCTCGTCCCTGACCAGGCTCACTCCGCTCGCCAACGCGACGGACGACCCCGACGCGGTGTACGCCTCGGTCACCCCCCAGATCCTCCCGGCCCTGTCCGCGCAGCTCACAGCCTCCGAGCAGCTCGACGCGGCGACGGCCGTCACCTCGCAGGTCACGACGATGCTCTCCTCCGTGACCGTCGAGCCGTCCTCGGCCGTCAACCTCATTAATAAGTCCGCGAACTTCCCCGTCCTCGTGCGCAATAACCTACCCTGGCCGGTGCGCGTCGACGTGACCCTCGTGCCCGACGACCCGCGTCTGCGCGCCACCCCGGCGCAATCCCAGACGCTCGCCGCGCAGGGCGCGACGACGGTCGAGGTGCCCGTGGGTGCGATCGGCAGTGGCGACATCGAGGTCACCTACAAGGTCACCACGCCCGACGGCGTTGTCCTCGACGACTCCCAGACCGTGACCGTACGCATGCGCGCCGGGTGGGAGGACGCGATCACTGCCGTCATCGCCTTGCTCTTCGGCCTGCTCTTCCTGGTGGGCATCACGCGCTCGCTGCGCAAGAGGGCCGCTCGCAAGGCGCAGGCCGCATCCGGCAACGCCGACACGACAGACACCACCACTGAATCCGAGACCGCAACGACGAAGGAGACCCCATGAGCTCGAACACGCCTCGCCGATCGATCCTGAGGGCATCGGCGCTCATGGCGTCGGGCACCATGGTGTCGCGCATCCTCGGCTTCGTGCGCAACGCGATGCTCATCGCCGCGGTCGGCGCGACCGCCGGCGGTGTCGGCGCCGCCTTCCAGACCGCGAACACGCTGCCCAACACGGTCTTCAATCTGCTGGCATCGGGCATCTTCGATGCCGTCCTGGTCCCGCAGATCGTCGGCGCCATCAAGCGCCGCCACGACGGTGACACCTACGTCAACCGCCTGCTGACCCTCGCGGGAACGCTCCTCTTCCTCGTTACTTTCGTGACGATGGTGCTGGCGCCCGTCCTGGTGATGATCACGGCCGCCGGCTACACCGAGGACATTCGCAACCTCGCGATCCTTTTCGCCCTCCTGTGCCTGCCGCAGCTCTTCTTCTACGGCCTGTACAACCTGCTCGGCGAGCTCCTCAACGCGCGCGAGATCTTCGGACCCTACATGTGGGCGCCCGTCGTCAACAACGTCGTAGGCATCGCGGGCCTCGGCGCTTTCCTCGCCATCTGGGGCGGCGCACCGGACGGCGGCATTCCCGCGGGCGACCTGACGGGCGCACAGTTCTGGGTCCTCGCCGGATCCGCAACCCTCGGCGTTATCTGCCAGGCCCTGTGCCTGCTGTGGCCGATGCGCCGGGCGGGAGTGTCCTTCAAGCCGGACTTCCACTTCCGCGGAACCTCCTTCGGGTCGATGCCGCGCGTAGCCGGATGGACGTTCGCGACCCTCGGCGTGTCCCAGGTCGGCGTCCTGTCCACGAACAACCTGGCTGCCATGGCCGACGGTTTCATCGGCCGCAACGGCGCTCAGGGCGGCGTCGTCGGCATCCTCGCCTACTCGACGGCGTTCATGATCTTCATGGTTCCTCAGTCGCTCATCACGGTGTCGCTGACAACCGCGATCTTCACCCGCATGGCCGGCGCCGTCGCCGACGGCGACGACCGCGCGGTGGCCGACAACTACCACCTGGGCGTGCGCACCATTACGTCGCTGACCCTCGTTGCCGCGGCCATGCTGATGGCCGGTTCCGTCCCCATGATGGAGATCGCGATGGCGGCCAAGGGCGGGGATCCCGAGGCCGTGACCGGCTACGCCCTCGTCCTCGCCTCGCTCATGCCCGGCGTGGCCTCGACCGGCATGGTCCTCATGAGTCAGCGCGTCTTCTTCGCCTACGAGGACGTCAAGCCCGTCTTCCTCATGGGCATCGGCCCCACGATCATCCAGGTGATCGTCGGCTGGTCAATGTACGCCCTGACCGGCGCCCGCTGGTGGGTCGTCGCGGCCGCGCTCGGCGAGACCGTGTGCCGCCTGACCCAGGGCATCATCGCGGTCGTGTGGGTGTCGCGCGAGAACCGCTACGTTGACCGCACGGGCCTGCTGCGCTCCTACGCGTCCTACCTGGCCGCGGCGATCGTCGCGGGCCTCGTAGGCTTCGGCCTCCTGTGGCTCATGGGCATCCACACCGAGATTTCGTCGACGCTGGGCCGCATGACGCTGGCCGGCGTAAAGCTCTCGCTCGTGTCCGCGCTGACCGGCCTCGTGTACCTCCTGGTCCTGCGCTTCGCCGCCCCGGGCGAATCGGCCGTCATGATGCGCCCGCTGCTGACCCGCCTGCGCGTTCCGAGCGCTGTGGTGAACATCCTGGCAGCGTCTTCCACGCCCACCCCCGCACCAGCTGAGATAATGACGGGACACACACCCGACGAGACGGAGGAACCGATGGCTCCCACGCCCGAACGCACCGGCGACAAAGAGTCGCTGCCGTCGTTTGACGAGGTGCTCTCCGCCTCGCCGATCCCCGCGCCTCCCACAGCCCCCGCGGCCCCTGCGGACGATGCGACCGATGCGGCCGAGGAGCTCGCCGACATGCCGCCGGCCCCCGCGCCCGCCGAGGTCCCGACCCTCGGCCCCGCGACGCAGGCCCCCGTCGAGAACCCTCTGGTCGCCGAGGCCGTGGCCGCTCCCATCATCGATGACATCGCCGAGGCCACGGAGGCCGCACAGGCGCAGGCGATCCCCGAGTCTCTCGCCGAGTACGGCATCGAGCCCGTGACGGACGAGACGGACGCGGCGCAGGTCGAGGCCCCTGCGTTCCCCCTTGCTCCCCCGCCGCCGGCCCCCGTCGCCAGCGGATACGAGCGCGACGTTGAGGTCAATCCCGAGGACTACCCCCATCCCGCTCCCCTGACGGACGGCCCCTCGACGCATCAGATCCCGCGCGTGCAGGCGCCCGAGGCGGTGCCCGCTCCCCCGGTTGAGGACGCCACCGAGGTCATGGACCCCATCCCCCCGATGCCTGCCGCTCCCCCGCAGGACGCCCCGGCCTCGGGAAGCGAGGATGGCTCCTCCAAGCGCTCCGGCACGCTCATCGACCCGACGAAGCCCGCGCTGATCTTCGGCGTCGTGCTGTTTCTCTTCGGCGCGATCTGGGGTCCGTGGATGGCCACCCGACCGGTCACCGACCTGGATCTGGCCCAGTCCCTGCGCGCCGGCGTCTCCCAGCAGCAGTCCGATGAGGAGCCCAGCCCCGCGCTCACCACGACGCCCCCGCCGGCACCGACCACGACTCCCGTGATCTCCTCCGTGCAGGTCCTGTCGTGGAACAACGACGACGGCGACCACCCGGACCGTGCGATCAACATGATCGACT
>CAUTGT010000030.1:0-9253 GCA_963537735.1 uncultured Actinomycetaceae bacterium
CCCTCGAAGCCCGAGTAGGCGGCCTTGTACTGGCCCTTCTTGATCGTCACGTCCGCGTTGACGTTCGCGAGCGCCGGGTGCAGCTCGGCCTCGGCCGTGCCCGCGACGCCGTGCGGGGGCCACGTGTCCACGAAATCCGGCGTCTCGGAGAAGTGAGCGCCCGGATCGATGTGCCAATCCTGCGTGGTGACGATCAGCTGGTACTCGTCGCGGTGCGAGTCTACGTAGGCGGCCACGGCCTCGGCGACGGCGTTGCCGCCCGTCACCGGGAGAGCACCACCTTCGCAGAACGTGGGTTGAACATCGACGATAACGAGTGCGCGGGCCATGAAACCTCCCTGATACATCAGTATTTTCCCCAAGCGTATCACCGGGGTCACAGTGACCCAATAGCTGCGTCCACTCGTCGATATGCGGCCGGTTGCCCGTTTATGACAGCAACGCAGTATTGTTAGGGGCTATGAGTCGTATTCTGTCCGCCGTCGCATGGCCCTACGCCAACGGCCCCCGTCATATTGGCCACGTTGCGGGATTCGGTGTCCCCTCCGACGTTTTCTCCCGGTACATGCGAATGGCCGGCCACGACGTCCTCATGGTGTCCGGCACCGATGAACACGGCACCCCCATCCTGGTGGCCGCCGACGGTGCCGGCGTGAGCGCCCGCGAACTCGCGGACCAGAACAACCGCCTCATCGTCGAGGACCTCGTGGCGCTCGGCCTGTCCTACGACCTCTTCACCCGCACGACCGCCGGTAACCACTACCGCGTCGTGCAGGACATGTTCGCCACCGTGCGCGACAACGGCTACATGATCGAGCAGGTCACGCGCGCCGCCATCTCTCCGTCCACCGGCCGCACCCTGCCCGACCGCTACATCGAGGGCACCTGCCCGATCTGTGGCGCCGAAGGAGCGCGCGGCGACCAGTGCGACAACTGCGGTAACCAGATGGACCCGACCGAGCTCATCAACCCGCACTCGCGCATCAACGGCGAGACCCCCAACTTCGTGGAGTCCACCCACTACTTCCTCGACCTGCCCGCCCTGGCCGATGCCCTGTCGGCATGGCTCGACGAGCGCGAGAAGTCCGGCACCTGGCGTCCCAACGTCATCAAGTTCTCCCAGAACTTCCTCGAGGACATCCGCCCCCGCGCCATGACGCGCGACATCGACTGGGGTATCCCGGTCCCCGGCTGGGAGGATCAGCCGACCAAGCGTCTGTACGTGTGGTTCGATGCCGTCATCGGCTACCTGAGCGCCTCCATCGAGTGGGCGCGCCGCACCGGCGACCCCGAGGCGTGGCGCAAGTGGTGGAACGACCCCGAGGCCCTGTCCTACTACTTCATGGGCAAGGACAACATCGTCTTCCACTCCCAGATCTGGCCCGCCGAGATGCTCGGCTACAACGGTCAGGGCGCGAAGGGCGGCACCCCCGGTGACCTGGGCGTCCTCAACCTGCCCACCGAGGTCGTGTCCTCTGAGTTCCTCACGATGGAGGGCAAGAAGTTCTCCTCCTCGCACGGCATCGTCATCTACGTGCGCGACTTCCTCTCGCGCTACCAGGCTGATGCCCTGCGCTACTTCATCAGCGCGGCGGGCCCCGAGACCTCGGACTCCGACTTCACGTGGGCCGAGTTCGTGCGTCGCACCAACGGTGAGCTTGTCGCCGGCTGGGGCAACCTGGTCAACCGCACCGCGTCCATGATCGCCAAGAAGTTTGGCGAGATCCCCACCCCCGGTGAGCTCGAGGATATCGACCGCGCCCTCCTGGACGCCGTCGAGGCCGGTTTTGAGACCGTCGGAAACCTGATTCGTCATCACCGTCAGAAGGCGGCGCTGTCCGAGGCTATGCGTCTGGTCGGCGAGGCCAACAAGTACGTGACCGACACCGAGCCCTTCAAGCTCAAGGCGCCTGAGCAGCAGGAGCGCCTCGCGACGGTCCTGTGGACCCTGGCCCAGGCGGTCGCGGACCTCAACCTCATGCTCTCCCCGTTCCTGCCCCACGCGGCCAACGACATCGACCGCGTCATGGGCGGCTCCGGCGAGATCGCGCCGATGCCCTACATCGAGGACGTCGAGGAGCTCGACCCGCAGGTCCTGCCCGCCGACTTCGAGGGCCGAAACGGCTACCCGATCATCACCGGCGACTACACGAAGGTTCCGACCTGGGAGCGCCACCCGATCACGGTCGGCACCCCGATCGCCAAGCCCACGCCGGTGTTCGTCAAGCTGGACGAATCGATCGTCGAGGAGGAGCTTGCCCGCTACGCGGACGTTCGCCCCGACGACGTGACCGGCGCCTGATCTGGGTTTTTCGTTGATCTGTCGCGTTTTGTGGCAGGTGTGACGCACGTTTGACAGCGCGCGGGTGGGATGTTTCCGTCCCGCCCGCGCGCTCGTTCGTTCCAGGGTGTTACCGTGAGGTCATGGCCGAAGATTTTCTCGCGTCCGCCCTCGCTGCCGAGGCCTCGTCGCGCGCCCAGCAAGATCCCGACTACCCCCTCTTTCACGTCGCGCCCCCGGTGGGCCGACTGAACGACCCGAACGGCCTCATTGAGATCGGCGGGACGTACCACGCGTTCTTCCAGTACACGCCCGAGCATCCGCGTCGGCTTGTCTACTGGGGCCACGCCACCTCCTCGGACCTGACCCGCTGGGACTATCACGCCCCCGCGATCCTGCCCGACACCCACCAGGACGCGAACGGTGCCTACTCGGGCACGGCCATCGAGGTCGGCGACCACGTCGAGCTGTGGTACACCGGCAACTACAAGGACCCCGAGACGGGGGAGCGCGAGGCCACCCAGTGCGTCGTCACCACGACCGACATGGTCCGCTTTGACAAGCTCGTGCCCCCGATCATCGAGTGCCAGCCCGAGGGGTACACGGCCCACTTCCGTGACCCGCAGGTGTGGCGTGATGCGGACGGTTCCTACCGGATGCTGCTGGGCGTCCAGCGGGAGAACCTTACCGGCGCGGCCCTGCTCTATCGCTCCACGGACCTGCGTGCGTGGGAGTGTGAAGGCGAGATGACCTTCCCCGACGCCGGCGGCGCCTTCGACGCCTTCGGTTACATGTGGGAGTGTCCCAACCTCGTGTGCCTGATGGACGAGGAGACCGGGCAGGCCCACGCCGTCCTCATCTTCTGCCCGCAGGGCATCACCCCTGAGCGCGAGGGCTTCGAGAACATCTTCCCGTGCATGGCCATCGTCGGTGAGCTCGTGGGCACCGAGTTCCGTGGAGCCGACGGCTCCTTCGAGGAGCTCGACCGCGGCACCGAGTTCTACGCGCCTCAGATCATGGCGCGATCGGCCTCGTCGGAACCCGGCGCGCCGACCCTCCTCTTCGGGTGGGCGGGCAACGCGAGCGAGGACGACCAGCCTTCCATCGAGACCGGCGGCTGGGTGCATTGCTTGACCGCGCCGCGCGCCCTGACCCTGCGCGGTGGCCGCGTCATCGCCCGCCCGTACCTGCCGGGCCTGCCCCTGGCCCCCGCCACGCTTGAGGGCGCTCCCGGGGACGAGGCCGGGGCGCGCGTTTCGGAACTCGTCGGCTCGCGCTCGTGGCGCCTCGCCTTCGAGGCTTCCTACGAGGGGGCCCTGTCCGTGCGTATTGGCTCCGACTCCGGCCTGGAGATCACCCTCGAAGAAGGTCGCCTCACCGTCGACCTGAGCGGCACTCGCTACCCTCACGGCGGCCGCCGCGTCGTCACCCTGGATCCTGGCGAGGCCGGCCGCGTGGAAATCCTCCACGACCGCTCGATCACCGAGATCTACCTGGGCGACGGCTCGCGCGTCTTCACGACCCGCAGCTTCCTGAATGGCGAGGGAGCAGGAGTGACGCTCTCGGGCGCCGCCTCCGTGACGAACGTGAGCGCGGCGCGTGCCGACTAAGCGACCCGCGTGCGAGGCCGTGGCTGCTCACAGTGGCCACGGCCTCGTCGTATGTGGGCGGTCTCTCAGTCTCTGACCTGAGACGATGCCCCTCGCACCTTGCGTTGAGGACTCTGTCACCCGTAGTATGTCAATCGATTGCTACACACCGCCCAGCGCGGCGTAACAATGGCGTTGCGCGTGGGTTTTTCAGAAAGGAATGTGGTCGGCAATGGATCACGCCAAGGTGGCAGGGGAGGTCGTCGAAGCAGTCGGCGGCGCATCCAACATCAGTGCAGCAGCCCACTGCGCAACCCGTCTCCGCCTGGTGATCGCGGACGAGTCCAAGATCAACCAGCAGGCCCTCGATGACAACGACGATCTGAAGGGCACATTCGCCGCCGGCGGCATGTTCCAGATCATCGTCGGCCCCGGCGATGTCGATCAGGTCTACGCCAACATGGTTGCGAACCATGGCGTGCGTGAGGTCTCCAAGGACGAGGCCAAGGAGGAAGCTGAGGCCGGCGGCAACATCTTCTCCCGCTTCGTCAAGATGATCGCGGACATCTTCGTCCCGGTGCTCCCGGCCCTGATTGCCGGCGGTCTCCTCATGGCCCTCCACTCGGTCCTGACGGCCCAGGGCCTCTTCGGTGCGAAGTCCGTCATCGAGATGTACCCGGCGATGACCGACTACGACGCGCTCATCAACCTCGTCTCCTCTGCCGCCTTCGCGTTCCTGCCCGTGCTCGTCGGCTTCTCCGCTGCGAAGCGCTTCGGTGGTAACACCTATCTGGGCGCCGCGATGGGCGCAGCCATGGTCTCCCCGTCGCTGCTGTCCGCCTACTCCATGACTGACGCGGCGGCGGCCGCCAAGTTCTGGGCGTACACGGACCAGTCTTCCGTGTGGCATCTCTTCGGCCTCGAGGTTACCAAGGTCGGCTACCAGGCGATGGTCATCCCCACCCTGGTCGTCACCTGGATCATGTGCCTCATCGAGAAGAGCCTCCACAAGGTCCTCAAGGGCACCGCGGACTTCCTGCTCACCCCGCTCATCACCCTGCTGGTCACCGGCTTCCTGGCCTTCGTCGTCGTCGGCCCCGTGACCCGCGAGCTCTCCAACTACCTGACCTACGGCATCAACTGGGCGTACACGACGCTCGGTGTCTTCGGCGGACTTATCTTCGGTTTCTTCTACAGCGCCATCGTGGTGACCGGCCTGCACCAGTCGTTCCCGGCCATCGAAATCCCGCTGCTTCCCTCCAACGGTGGCGTCGGTGACTTCATCTTCCCGATTGCCTCCATGGCGAACGTTGCGCAGGGCGCGGCCGCTCTGGCCGTCTTCTTCAAGACCCGCGACGCCAAGCTCAAGGGCCTGGCCGGCGCCGGTGGCGTCTCCGCCGTCTTCGGCATTACCGAGCCCGCCATCTTCGGCGTCAACCTGCGCCTGCGCTGGCCCTTCTACTGCGCGATGGTGTCAGCCGCTATCGGCTCCGCGGGCGTCGCCCTGCTGAACGTGCGCGGTCAGGCCCTCGGCGCCGCCGGCTTTGTCGGCTTCGTGTCGATCATCCCCAAGTCGATTCCCGCGTACCTGGCTCTCGAGGTCCTCGTCTTCGTTCTGTCCTTTGGCTTCACCTTCGCCTACGCCATGACGCGTGGCAAGGGCGACATGGAGGGCCGCGCGCCCGCCGCCAAGGCTGCCGCTCCCGTGGCTGCCGCCGTGGCGACCCCCGCTGCCGCTCCGGCTCCCGCCGCTGCCCCCGCGGCCGCCCCAGCCGCCGCCCCGGCCCCGTCCTTCTCTGATGAGGCCAAGGCTGACCTTTCCGTCGCCTCGCCTCTCGCGGGCACCGTGGTTCCGCTCGAGCAGGTCAAGGACGAGTCCTTCGCTAAGGGCATGCTCGGCCCCGGCATCGGCATCGAGCCCGCCGACGGCCTCGTCGTCGCGCCCTTCGATGGCACTGTGACCGTCGCGTTCCCGACCGGCCACGCCTATGGCCTCAAGTCCGCCTCCGGCGTCCAAGTCCTCATCCACGTCGGCATGGACACCGTCAAGCTTGATGGCAAGGGCTTCACGCCCCGCGTCGCCAAGGGGGACGTCGTGCGCCGCGGCGATGTGCTCGCCGAGGTTGACCTCGACGTGATCCGCGAGGCTGGCTACGAGACCATCACGCCCGTCGTTGTGACGAACAAGAAGAAGCTCGGCGCGGTGACCCCGGTCGCCAGCGGTGAGATCCAGCGCGGCGACGCGCTGCTCGACGTGGCCCCCAAGGAAGCCTGAGCCTTCCGGGAGTTAGCCTCGACGTAACGGGTGGGCGGCATCAGCAGTGCGCTGGTGCCGCCCACCCGTCTGTTGTGCGTGCGGTCTTGGGTGGCGACTGTCGACGATACGGTCGGCGATTGCACTGGGGGATGTTTGTGGCGCGCGCTCGCGGGGCAAGAAAAAACCCGGGACGGCGATGAGCGGTGAGCGCCCCGCAGCACGTGAGGCGCTCAGGCGTTGATCGAACGCCCCGGAATCAGCGTGCCCGAGAACTCAACCGTCTGAGCCGGGGGCGCCCCGGCCTCGTCGGACGAGGAACGCGGAGTATTGCTCTCGATCTGTTCGAGGAGGATCGCAACCGCAGCCCGGGCGATGTCCTCGATGGGCTGGCGGATCGTCGCCATGTGGGGGAGGGCGCGGCGCATCGTCTCCGTGCCGTCGAAACCGATGATGGACAAGTCGGTGGGGACCGCCAGGTTGCGGGTGCGCGCCCACTCGAGGACCTCGGCGGCCGCCAGATCGTCGGTCGCGAAAACCCCGTCGATGGGAGCCTGGGCGTGCGCCTCGTCCAGGGTGTCGCGGACCATCGCGAAACGCTGGGGTGTCGGCGTATCAAAGGGCACGGTGACCACGCGCGGGGTCAGACCCGCGCGCTCGACCTCGGAGCGGTAACCGGCCTCGCGCAGGTTACGTGGACCCGAACGGGACGTGAGAAGCAGGGGATGACGGCACCCGCCCTCGATGAGCGCGCGCGTTGCCATGGCACCCGCCTCCTCGTTCGCGCAGCGCACGTTCGGGATGGACGGGCTCAGCTCCCGGTCGATCGTCACCAGGGGCATGCGGATCGTGTCGTACTCGTCCAGGCCCTCGTTGTGTGCGCCCGAAATGATGCCGTCCACGCGGTTGCCCACGAGGAGTGAGAGGTACTCGCGCTCGCGGTCCGCCCGTCCCATGGAATTACAAATGAGGATGCGGTAACCGGCGTCGGCGAGGGCGTTTTCGACCTCGACGGCCAGCTCGCCGAAGAAGGGCAGGGAGACGGCGGGAACGATGAGACCGACCGTCTGCGTGCGCTTTCCGTGCAGCGCGCGAGCCAGCGAGTTGGGTCGATAACCGAGCGTCTCGATCGCGTCGGCGACGTTCTTTTTCGTCTTCTCTGACAGGTATCCGCGGTTGTTGAGGACGCGCGACACGGTCGTCAGGCTCACTCCAGCCAGCTCGGCGACGTCGGCCAGTGTGGGCTCGCGGGAACTCATGCGCGTTCTCCTTTCCATCCTTGGTACTTCTCCAGTGTAGTTGGTGGGGTGATCGTGAACCGCCCATCATGTCGGCGAGGCAGCGCCTCCGAGGTCACTCGAAGCGTGCTGAGGCGGATGAACGGCGCAGATCCTATGGTTTTTCGGCATTTATAGGGGTGATGTATCCCATGTCACGCTCTGTGATATCGGATTTTGCGCGGGTATCTCAGCCCGTTACCATGGGCCGTACGGGCACCTGTGTCTCACGATGGACATACCCGCATTTGAAAGGAACGACCATGATTTCCCGCACCGTTGCAATTGGTTCCTCCGTTGGCCTCCACGCACGTCCCGCCTCCGTCCTCGCCGAGGCCGTTGATGAATCCGGCGTCGATGTCACCATCGCTTTCGATGGCGAGGAGGCGGACGCCGCGTCGCTCCTCGAAATCATGACCCTGGGCGCCAAGCACGGCGACGTCGTCACCCTGTCCACCGAGGATGATTCCGCGGGCGCGGTGCTCGACTCGCTCGTCGAGCTGCTCTCGCGCGACCTCGATCAGGAGTGAGCTGATGGCGACGCACGACGTCCTGCACGGCATCGGCGTCTCCGCCGGTACCGCTGCAGCTCCCGCCGCGATCGTCCAGCCCGCCCCCGGCGTTGACACGGCTGAGCCGGGCAGCATCGACGCTGCCGCCGACGGCGCGCGTGTCCGCGAGGCCCTCGCAGCCGTGTCCGCTCGTCTGAGCGAACGCGCAGAGAAAGCTCCGGAGGAGACGAAGGCGATCCTCAAGGCCACCGCACAGCTCGCGGCTGACCGCGGACTGGCCAAGGCCGTCGACAAGAAGCTGAAGAAGGGCCTCGGTGTCACCCAGGCCGTTCACGATGCCGTCGAGGACTACGCGCAGATGCTGCGTGGCCTGGGCGGCTACATGGCCGAGCGCGCGACCGACCTGTACGACGTGCGCGACCGCGCGATTTGCGAGCTGCGTGGCCTGCCCGAGCCCGGCGTTCCGGCCTTCGACGGCCCCGTCGTCCTCGTGGCCCGCGACCTGGCTCCCGCAGAGACCGCGACCCTGGACCCCGAGACCGTCCTCGGCATCATTACCGAGGTCGGCGGCCCCACTTCACACACGGCGATCCTGGCCGCCCAGCTGGGCATCCCCGCGATCGTCAAGGCCGAGGGCATCATGGGTGTCGAGGAAGGCACGATGCTCGCCCTCGACGGTGGCGTCGGCGAGGTCATCATCGCCCCCACCGATGACGAGGTGGAGCTGCTCAAGGAGCGCTCGCGTCGCCGCGCGCTCGCCCTGGCCGGCTCGACCGGCGAGGGCGCGACCTACGACGGCTACCGCGTCAAGCTCCTGGCCAACATCGGCACGGTCGACGATGCGATCAAGTCGTCGAAGGTTGACCTTGAGGGTTCCGGCCTGTTCCGCACGGAGTTCCTGTTCCTGGAGCGCTCGGAGGCCCCGACGCTGGAGGAGCAGACCGACACGTACACGAAGGTCCTGCAGGCCTTCGGGTCCCGTCGCGTGGTCGTTCGTACCCTCGACGCGGGCGCCGACAAGCCGCTGAGCTTCGCGGACCTGGGTGCCGAGGAGAACCCCGCCCTGGGCGTGCGCGGCCTGCGCCTGTGCCAGGTGCGCGAGGATCTCATCGACACGCAGCTGCAGGCTCTCGCCGCCGCCCACAAGGCGACGGGCGCTGAGCTGTGGGTCATGGCCCCCATGGTGTCGACCGCTGCTGAGGCCACGTGGTTCGCCGACAAGGCGCGCGGCTACGGCCTGCCCAAGGTCGGCATCATGATCGAGGTACCCGCGGCCGCTCTGCGTGCCGAGCAGCTCCTGTCGATCGTGGACTTCGCCTCCATCGGCACGAACGACCTGA
>CAUTGT010000031.1:0-8886 GCA_963537735.1 uncultured Actinomycetaceae bacterium
CGTCGGCGGCGCTGAGGGTGGACATGCGGATCGTGTTGACGAAGAGGTCGGCCGTGGACATGTCGAAGGTGCCTTCTTCGACGGAGTGCTCGACGAGGGCGGCCAGCTCAGAGGCGGAGCGCGCCGAGGAAATCTCCTCCTGCGGTTCGATGCCCATGCGGGCGAGCACCCAGTTCGCGGTGCCGCCCAGCACCCAGATGACGGGGCGGGCGATGACGGTGAAAGCCATCTGGAAGGGGACGACGCGCACGGCCGTCGCCAGGGGATGCGCCAGGGCGAGGTTCTTGGGGACGAGCTCGCCGAAGAGCATCGAGAAGACATTAATGAAAGTCGCGGCCACGAATGCCGCGATGCCGGTCGCAAGCCCCCAGGCGAGGCCGACCGATCCGAGCAGGTCCTCCAGCAGGTCGGCCAGCGCGCTCTGCGTCGTGTAGCCGAGCAGGATCGTGGTCAGCGTGATGCCCACCTGCGCGCCCGACAGCTGGGTGGACAGGGTGCGGGTGGCGCGCAGGACGGAGGCGGCGCCGCGGTCCCCTTCCTCAGCTTTCTTCTCGAGGACGGCC
This sequence comes from uncultured Actinomycetaceae bacterium, assembly GCA_963537735.1. GTDB lineage: Bacteria > Actinomycetota > Actinomycetes > Actinomycetales > Actinomycetaceae > Pauljensenia. The sequence goes on from CAUTGT010000031.1 coordinate 564, forward strand.
TGATCGACCGCGACGAGAGAAAACTCGGCGGAGACGAAGACGAAGGTGCCCGCGGTCAGGACGATGCCGAGCAGAAGCATGAAGGCGGTCGTCATCGCGTGGCCCCCTCGACGAGGCCGGGGCGCCTCGCGGGTACGCGCACGGAGGAGGGGTGAGAAAGAGCGGCGATAAAGCCGGCAGTGTCGCAGTCCATGATGGTTACAGTCTAGCGGCCCAGCCCGCCTCTCCCAGCGCGCATTTCCACACACCACGAGGCATGTGCCAACAATCATTCTTCAACGGACCAAAGGCCCTTGAAGTACACGCCAAAGGTGTACCAGGTTTCGTGAAGACCGTCACGCGGCGGTACGATTGTCAAGGTATGGCCGCGCAGGATTTTGCCCATGCGCGCGGCGCGACACTTACGGAGGAATACGTGCCCACTCCCACCGCTTCCCAGCCCGATCCGCAGTGGTACATCGCGAAGATGCGAGACCTCTACGAGCGCGATCCACAGCTCCTGGATCCCTCCTGGCGTGCCTATTTCTCGACCGAGTCCGCTCCCCCGCAGCTGCGCGCCAAGCGTCCCGACATCCCCGAGGGCTCTCCCTCAACGATGGAGCCCACCCCGGCCTCGTCGGTCAATGCTGCGGCCCCCGTTGACCCCATCGCTCCCGTCTCGGTCACCCCGCCGACCCTCGACATCGAAGAGGACGAGCCCGAGGCGGCCGCCACCCAACACGCACACGTCGTCTCGGTGACGCGTTCCGACCTCCCACCCGCACCTCCCGCCGCCGTCGCGGAGGCCACCAGCCCCTACACCCGCCAGCACCACGGGCGCGCGGCCTTCACGCTCTTCCAGGGCGCCCCCTCGCACGACGAGCTGCACATCCTCAAGTCCGCGGCGCGCGCGACCGCCAAGCACATGGAGGCCTCGCTCTCCATCCCCACGGCCACCTCCCAGCGCCAGATCCCGGCCAAGCTCCTCATCGAAAACCGGGCCCTCATCAACGCGCACCTGGCGCGCACCGTCGGCGGCAAGGTCTCTTTCACGCACCTCATCGGCTACGCCCTGGTGGAGGCTCTGTGCGAGATGCCCGACCTGAACGTGCGCTACACGATCGAGGGCGGCAAGCCCGCCGTCGAGCAGCTCGCGCACATCGGCTTCGGCCTGGCCATCGACGTGGCCGACGCGCAGGGCAACCACTCCCTGAAGGTCCCCGTCATCCACGACGCCGACACCCTCACCTTCGCCGAGTTCGTCGACGCCTACCAGGATCTGGTGGCGCGCGCCCGCACGGCCACGCTGACCACCGCTGACTTCCAGGGTGCCTCCGTGACCCTGACGAACCCGGGCACGCTGGGCACCACCACCTCCGTGCCGCGCCTCATGGTCGGCCAGGGCCTCATCATCGGTGTGGGCGCCACCGACTACCCGGCGGAATACCGCGGCGTCTCCCCCAAGCGCCTGGCCGCACTCGGCATTGGCAAGACCATGTTCTTCTCCTCCACCTACGACCACCGCATCATCCAGGGCGCGGCGTCGGGCCGCCTGCTGGCCCTCGTGGACGCCAAGCTCTCGGGCCGCGACGGCTTCTACGAGCGCGTCTTCACCTCGATGCACGTGCCCGCGCGCCCCTACGCGTGGGAAGCGGACTACGACTACGACCCGAACCACGAAAAGGGCAAGCCCGCGCGCATCGCGGAGCTCATCCACGCCTACCGTTCGCGCGGCCACCTCGCCGCCGACACCGACCCGCTGGCCTACCGTGTGCGTCGCCACCCCGACCTCGATCTGTCCTCCTACGGCCTGAGCGTGTGGGACCTGGATCGTCCCTTCCCCACCGGTGGTTTTGGCGGCTCCGACCAGATGCTGCTGCGCGACATCCTCACGCGCCTGCACGACACCTACACGCGCACGGTCGGCATCGAGTACATGCACATCCAGGATCCCGAGCAGCGTGCGTGGGTCCAGCAGCGCATCGAGCGCCCGTACGAGGCCCCCTCCCCCGAGGCGCAGCGCCACATCCTGGGCACCCTCATCCGCGCCGAGGCCTTCGAGGAGTTCCTCCAGACGAAGTTCATGGGACAGAAGCGCTTCTCGCTGGAGGGCGGCGAGTCCCTGATCCCACTGCTCGACCACATCCTGGCCGACTCGGCGCGCACCGGCATCCACGAGGTCGCCATCGGCATGGCGCACCGCGGCCGCCTCAACGTGCTGGCCAACATCGCGGGCAAGTCCTACGCGCAGATCTTCGACGAGTTCGAAGGCAACTACATGCCCAACTCCGTCCAGGGATCGGGCGACGTCAAGTACCACCTGGGCACCTGGGGCGTGTACTCCCTCGACGACGGCCTGGCCACCAAGGTCTACATGGCCGCCAACCCCTCGCACCTGGAAGCCGCCGACGGCGTCCTGGAGGGCATCGTGCGCGCCAAGCAGGAACACCTGGGCGACCCGGACCTGCCGATCATCCCGATCCTCATCCACGGCGACGCGGCCTTCATCGGCCAGGGCGTCGTCCAGGAGACCCTCAACCTCTCCCAGCTGGAGGGTTACAAGACCGGTGGCACGATCCACGTGATCGTCAACAACCAGATCGGCTTCACGACCGGACCGACGCAGGGCCGCTCCACCGGCTACGCGACCGACCTGGCCAAGGGCCTGCAGGTCCCGATCCTGCACGTGAACGCGGACGACCCCGAGGCCGTCATCCGCTGCGCACACCTGGCCTTCGAGTACCGCAACTCCTTCCACAAGGACGTCATCATCGACATGGTGTGCTACCGCCGCCGCGGTCACAACGAGGGCGACGACCCGTCGATGACCCAGCCCGTCATGTACTCCCTCATCGACCGCATCCCCTCCACGCGCGCCGTGTACATCCGCGGCCTCGTGGGTCGCGGCCAGCTCACCGAGGACGAGGCCCGCCAGTCGATCGCGCAGTACGAGGCGGAGCTCGGGCGCATCCTCGAGGAGACCCGCGCGGGTGGCGCCTCCTCGGTGTCCGAGATCAACCCGGGTAGCCGCACGCACGACCCTGCGCTCACCGTCGGCGTGGGCGAGGCCGGGGAATCCCCCGACGAAGAATGGACCATGCCGGAGTCCCAGATGCCCGGCATCGGCATGATGATCGGCTGGACGTCCGCTGCCCCCGCCAAGCAGCTGCGCCGCATCGGCCGCGCGCACACGCGCTTCCCGGAGGGCTTCGAACCCCACCCGAAGCTGCGTCAGCTGTGCGAGCGCCGCCTCGAGATGGCGCTGGGCAACAAGCCGATCGACTGGGGTTTTGCGGAGCTCCTGGCCTTTGGCACGCTCCTCATGGAGGGTACCGGCGTGCGCCTGTCCGGCGAGGACGTGGGCCGAGCGACCTTCGTCCAGCGTCACGCGATCCTGCACGATGCGAACGACGGGCGCGAGTTCACGCCGCTGCGCTTCCTCACGGAAAACCAGGCGCGCTTCGATGTATGGAACTCCCCGCTGAGCGAGTACGGCGTGCTGGCCTTCGACTACGGCTACTCGGTGGAGAGCCCCGAAACCCTGACGATCTGGGAGGCGCAGTTCGGCGACTTCGCAAACGGCGCGCAAACCGTCATCGACGAGTTCGTGTGCTCGGCCGAGCAGAAGTGGGGCCAGCGCTCATCGCTCGTCATGCTCCTCCCCCACGGCTACGAGGGTCAGGGACCCGACCACTCGAGTGCGCGCATCGAGCGCTACCTCCAGCTGGCCGCCGAGGACAACATGTGGATCGTCCAGCCCTCGACGCCGGCGAACTATTTCCACATGCTGCGCACGCAGGCCTACAAGCGCCCGCGTAAGCCGCTCATCGCGTTCACTCCCAAGCAGCTGCTGCGTCTGTCCGCCGCATCCTCGCACATCGACGAGTTCACCTCGGGCGGCTTCCAGCCCGTCATCGGCGATGACACCATCACCGATCCGGCGTCGGTGACGCGCGTCCTGCTGTGCTCGGGCCGCCTGTACTACGACCTCGTCAAGGAGCGCGAGCACCGCGCAGACACGTCGACGGCCATCATTCGTCTGGAGCAGCTCTACCCGCTCCCCGAGGCCGAAGTGGCCGAGGCCCTGGCCCAGTACCCGAACGCGTCGGTGACCTGGGTGCAGGACGAGCCTCGCAACCAGGGCGCGTGGCCGCATCTGGCACTCAACCTCTTCCCGTCTCTGGGACGCCCTGTCCGCGTGGTCTCTCGACCCGAGTCGGCGACGACCGCCGCGGGACGTGCCTCGCTTCACAAGGAGCAAGCAGCTACCCTTATTGCGCAGGCCTTCGAAGGCTAACGAGGGCCGGCGCTCCCACCGGGGGCGCAGGCGGCACCGGAAAGGAACACCATGCGGATCTGTTTCATCGGAGACGAGCTCGTCGCGGGCGTCGGCGACCCCCGAGGCCTGGGCTGGGTTGGCCGCGTCAACGCGCACTCCACCTTCGATCTGCCTGCCACGTTCCTGACCCTGGCCGTGCCCTCTGAGACGACGAAGCAGATGGCCGCGCGCTGGGAGGCCGAGGTCCTACCGCGCCTGGCCGAGGGCGAGCCCCACGGCCTCGTCATCGGCGTGGGTCCGGGCGACGTCGCGGCGGGCATCTCGACGGCCCGCTCGCGCCTGAACCTGGCCAACATCACCGACCGAGCAACCGCGCTGGGCATCCCCAGCTTCGTCGTGGGTCCCCCGCCGCTCGCTGGCGTGGATTCCGGGTCGCTGAAGGCTCTGTCCTCCTCGTGCTCCGAGGTGTGCGCGCGCCGAGGCATCCCCTTCGTCGACTGCTACACGCCGCTGGTCGCGCACGACCAGTGGTTCGAGGACATGGCCGCGTCCTTGGCCCGAGGCGCGGACGGCCAGACCCTGCCCGGCCAGGCCGGCTACGCCCTCATGGCGTGGATCGTCCAGCACCAGGGCTGGTACGAGTGGACGGGAGCGACCCCGGCGGACGTCTAAGAGCAGGAGGGATTGAGCATGTATCCACGTCGTTCGCGCTTCTCCCCTGAGATACGTCCGGGCAACGCTCGGCAACGGCTCGGCATGACCATATGGGCCTGCGTGTTCCTCGTGTCCCTGATTGTCATGTTCGCTGCGTTTATTCTGTCCGGCAATTTCGGTATCCGCGAGTTGGTCTGTGCGATGATTGGCTCCGCGGCGTCCCTTGTCTGTGGCATCTGCTGCTATGTAGCCCTCCCAACGCTCGTTCGCTCAATGCGCGATGCGCTGCAGGGACCGGGCGACAGCCGCCCAGCAATCGGCTCATTCATCTTGATTGCTGCCGCTGCACTCATCGGAACAACGATGGTCGTCACGGGAGGCGGGGCCTTCGCAGAAGGCTACGAAGACGCCCGCACCGGCCCACAGACGAGAGCCGTCACAAGCTGCGAAAACTTCCGTGCTGAGACCGAGCGAGGGCGTCGCGGTGCCATTCGCTACTACAACACTTTTACTCTCCATTTTGACGACGGAAAGTCGCGTCGCTTCAAGATCAGGACGGACTCGCAAGACGAGTTCGCGCAGCCGACGAGCCCCTACTATGCCCTCTATCAGGCCTGCGTCGTCCGACCTTTCACAACGTCTATCGTCGTTGACGTCTACCCGCGCAGCGGGATCATTAAGGCCATCCGTGAGACGTAAGTCGAACGCACCCCGGCCTCGTCACTCCCGAACATGTCAGTGAGACCATGAGCAACCAATACCCCTACAGTTATCCTCCGCAGCACCCCTTCCCGGGCCAAGCCCCGACCCAGCCGGCACCCGGCCAATACATGGGCCAAGCCCCCACGCAACCCGCACCCGGCCAATACATGGGCCAAGCCCCGACCCAGCCCGCACCCGGCCAATACATGGGCCAAGCCCCCACGCAACCCGCACCCGGCCAATACGTGGGCGGCATGTACCCCCAGCAGCCCTTCCCGGGTCAGGGGCCCGCTGCGCCGCATGGAGGCACTAACATGGGCCGTCCGGTCACGAACACGGACTACGAGACGGTACTCAACGTTCTGAAGTTCCTCACGTTCAGCGGTGTCGTTGCCTATTTTGTAATGAGCATTATCTACGACGTGGGCGACATCAAACTCACGTGGCAAAGCATCGCGAGCGCCGTGGGCACCATCAGTATGCTCACCTGTGCGGTCATCATCGTCGTGACGGCTCTCCGTATGAACCGAGCGAAGCGCGCTGGCGACAGGACGAGCATGCGTAAGCCAACCGTCTGGCTCGTGGTTCTCTCCATCCCCGTCCTCGTCGTCGGAACCATGGCGGTGATTGGTTCCGTGCAGTCGGTTGCGGACACGATCGAAGGAACACAGACCGTCACCGTCAAGTCGTGCAGCTACAGTGAGCTCAGAATGCGCTCACGACGGGGAGGCACCTCTACGTCCTACAGTTTCGATCTCACCCTCACCGACGGCTCGAAGCACACAACTAGCTTGAGCAGCTCCTACGACACGACCGGCATCTACAGCACCCTCTACACAGCATGTGCTGACAAGAAGGGGACCTCGTCTCTGACGCTCGAGGTCTATCGCCACAGCTGGATCATCGTCGACGCGCGGGTGGCCGACTAGACCCGCACGGCCCCCTGCCTCACCTGTGTCCACCCTGCTGAAAAGATCCCATGAGCTACGAAGCCCCCTTCTCCCCACATCAGCCCCCGGCGGCCCGAGAACCGTTCGCCCCCAGCACAGCTACGCGAATCCCACTGACGAACGTGTTCGCGACCCCCACTCCCCCACGTACACCGGAAGAGCTGTCGAGGGGCAGGGCTCGCGGCGTCGTCGCACTTGTCATCGCTTTATTTGTCGTTGAGTGCATCGCTGCCTTCCTGTGGGTAGGCAGCACGACCTATGGCTTCACCAGGATCCTGTCGCTCGCGTTGGCATACAGTGTCGCATTCCGGATTATGTTCGCGTGTCTGGCAGCGATCATCTGGCAGCTATCCCGACTGAGAAGGGAGCGGCGGACTGATTCGACAAAAGGCCGTCACAAGCGGCGCACAGCCCTGGCGCTGCCGGTCGTCCTCCTCGTTCCGAGCGCATACATTTCTCTGGCCCACGGAACGCCCGTCGTCGCTGACCTCATGACGGGGCCTCGCACCGTCACCGTGTCATCCTGCACCCACGAGATGCGTACGCACCGGATTAAATTTGGAGACTACTGGAGCAGGCCAACGTTCAGCCGCGACTTCACGATGACTCTTCCCGACGGAACCACCCGTCAAACAGTAATCGGGCTTCGCCAGTTCGGGCATGCCGCTGAGATCGAGAGCCCTCTGTTCGAAGCATGCGTCACGCACGACGGGGAGACCTCGATGACACTCGACGTCTACTACCGTTCCTGGGTGATTAGCGGCGCCAGGCTAGATTGACGAGGCTCGCCGTGTCTCCGTCCGCGTATGTATCTCCGCCGTCTCTTCTCCTCGATGAACGACGCCGTGAAACGGGGCGTGAAACGGGTCGGCTCACGGCTGGGTGAGGAACCCCGAGATGAAGCGCGCGCTGTGATCGAGGGCGGCCTCGGCCTCGGGAATGGTGGGAACACCCAGGACGTACACGTGGAAGCCTTCCGGCTCCACCCGCAAGCGCACGTCGACGCCGGCGCGCGCCGCCTTGCGGGCGAACTCGATCACGTCGGGGCCCACGATGTCCGCGTCGCCCTGGAAGATGCGCATCGGCGGCAGTCCCGCCGGGTCACCGTACAGCGGGCTGACACGCCAGTCGGCCGGGTCCAGGTCGCCCGCCCACGCGCGGCCAGCCCACGCCAGGCCGGGGACACGCAGGACCTTGTCGCGGGGCTGCACGTCCTCGATCTCGGGGTTCGTCATGGTGACGTCCACCCACGGTGCGTACAGGACGAGGCCATCCACCTGACGCTTGTCCGCGTCGCGTCGCTGCATGGCGAGGGACAGCGCCAGGCCACCACCCGCCGAGTCACCGAAGATGACGACGCGGCCGAATTCAGCCTGGGCCTCGTCGATGATGGGCTGGACGAAGTCGAACGCTTCGGTCGCGGTGTGCCTGGGGGCGAGCGGGTAGTCCGGAATGATGACGGGCAGGCCGGTACGGTCGATGAGGCCTTCAACGATGCCCCACTGGCCAGCGACCATCGGGTACACGTACGCTCCGCCATGCAGATAGATGAGCACACCGCCCGAGCGCAGGCCCCGCTTGGGGAAGACGCGGGTGACGCCGCCCTCGCTCGTCGCCGTGAAACGCGTCCGCATCGACGCGGGCATAGGATGCCACTTCGGAGCGTGGAGCGCCATCTGCTCAGTTGCTGTCTCACTGTGTAGCAACGGAGGCACAAGCCCCATACAGAAGTGAACAACGCGCATCTGGAGGGACATGG
>CAUTGT010000032.1:0-8679 GCA_963537735.1 uncultured Actinomycetaceae bacterium
AGGCACGCGTACCCGCTACTTATCGACATGAAGGTTGGCGGCGCGTCTGAACCAAAAGGCGCATGGACACCCGTACGATTTGATTTGTGAATGAAAACGCGGTGCCCGAGGAGTTTATGCGGGCTCTGCTGTCCCTGCGACAGGCGGACCACCTGGCGCACATCCTCCTCGAGGAGGTTCCCCCACCTCGTCGTTTGGCGCCCTTCACGGCGGCGCTCGCGATGCGAACCACGGACGAGGACGAGGCCGGACAGCCCCTGTCGACTGGTCGTATGGTTATCCTGCACGACCCCGTGGAGCAGATCGGCTGGAACGGCACGTTCCGAGTCGTCTGTCAGCTGCGCGCGCAAGTCGATGCCGAGATGATCGGCGATCCGCTGCTGTCGGAGGGCGTGTGGGGCTGGATGCTCGATTGCCTGGACATGGCTGGTGCTGGTCTCCACGACTTGACCGGCACGGTGACCCGCGAGATGAGCGAGACCTTCGGTGGCCTGGAGTTGCGCGGATCCTCACTGTTCGTCGAGGTCCGCGCGTCGTGGACCCCTAACAGTGAGTATCTTGGTGAGCATCTGTCCGGCTGGGCGGATGTCATGCGTCGGACGGCAGGGATCGTTCCCACCCGTCATCTTGAAGGAGTCTGAGTGCTGGTCAACAATGGCGGCGGTTTGCCGCAGGGCAATACGGATAATCCGGAGCTCATTGCGCAGCCGCGTGGGGGGACCCCCTCCGTCATTGATACCCAGAAAGAACTTGAGACTGCGGCCCGCGCACTGAGCGCTGGTGCGACCCCGATCGCCCTGGATGTCGAGCGCGCTCAGGGCTTCCGCTACGGCTCCGATCCCTACCTCGTGCAGATTCGCCGCGAGGACGTCGGCACGTTCCTCATCGACACGCACGCGCTGCCGGACCTGTCCGTGCTGCAGCCGGGCGTGGAGGACGTGTGGCTGCTGCACGATTGTTTGCAGGACCTGCCGAATCTGCGCCAGGTTGGCCTGCGTCCCTCCGCCCTGTTCGACACGGAGATCGCCGCTCGCCTCATTGGGTTGGAGCGTTTCGGTCTGGCTGCCGTCGCCGAGCAGGTGCTTGGCCTCGGCCTCGTCAAGGATCACCAGGCCTCGGATTGGTCGGTGCGTCCCCTGCCCAAGGAATGGCTGCGCTACGCTGCCCTCGACGTTGAGCTGCTGACGGAGCTGTACTACCGCCTCTCGAAGCGGCTCGATGAGATGGGTCGTTGGGAGTGGGCGCAGCAGGAGTTCGCCTACGCCCTGTCGGTGGCCCCTCCAGGCCCGAAGCCCGATCGCTGGCGTTCCGTGCCCGGCGCAGGCAAGATCCGTTCCCGCCGCGGCCTCGCGGTGCTGAAGGCGCTGTGGGAGACGCGCGAGTCGATCGCTCAGCGCATCGATATGAGCCCCGGCCGCCTCGTGCGTAACGCCGCCCTCGTACGCGCGGCATCGAATCCTCCGCGCAACAAGCGCGCGCTCATGAGCATCAGCGAGTTCCGCTCCCCCGTCGCCCGCCAATACGAGGACGAGTGGATGCGTGCGCTTGCCAGCGTGGCCGCCATGACGGAGGACGAGTTGCCTCCCAAGCGCAAGCCCGTGCAACCGGGTTCGATCCCGGAACCGCGCCACTGGAATCGCATTGACGAGGCCTCGGCAGCGCGCCTGGGAACGGTACGGAACGCGGTTGCTTCGGTCGCGTCGAGTCTCGGGCTGGCGCCTGAGGTGGTGCTCGCTCCCCAGGTGCAGCGATACCTCGCGTGGGCTCCCCTGGATCCGTCACGCCCGTCGGGCGACGAGGTCGAGGAGCGCATGGTCAATCGCGGCGCGCGCGACTGGCAGATCGATCTGACGCTCGACCCGATCTGCGACGCTCTCGGCGTCTGATTCGCTCGGTTTAGCGGTCGCTGATCCGCTCGACGAGCTCGCGGGCCGCGCGCTCGATGCCGTCGGCGTCGAAGCCGAACTGCGCGATCATCTCGCCACGGTCGCCGTGCTCGGGGAATCCCTGCGGCACGCCCAGGCAGCGCACGGGCACGCCCGCCTCCGCGACCGCGTCACGCAGCGACCAGCCGAAACCACCCTGAACGATGCCGTCCTCGACGCTCACGACGCAATCGTAGTCACGAGCCAACGTTGCAAGCTCCGGGCAGACGGGGATCATCCACTGCGGGTCCGCGACCGTGACGCTCACGCCGTCGGCCGACAGGCGGCGCGCGGCCTCAATCGCGTCGGGCGCGCACGCGCCGGTGCCCACGATGAGCACCCGAGCGGACGAGCCATCCACTGCCTCGTCAAAAAGAACATCCACTTCCCCGACGCTGCGCAGCGCCGGCATAGGCTCGGGCAGCGACCCCTTGCGGTATCGGATGACAGTGGGAGCATCATCGACGTCGAGCGCCTCGCGTAGACGCGCACGCAGTGTCTCCTCGTCACGGGGTGCCGCCAGGCGCAGGCCCGGGATCATCGAGCACATCGCGATATCCCACACACCGTTATGCGAGGCGCCGTCCGCGCCCGTCACGCCCGCACGGTCCAGCACGAAGGTCACGCCGGCGCGGTGGAGGGCGACATCCATGAGGAGCTGGTCGAAGCCACGGTTGAGGAAGGTCGCGTAGAGCGCCACGACGGGGTGGGCGCCCTGGTAGGCCATGCCGGCGGCGGAGGCGACGGCCTCGGCCTCGGCGATACCGACGTCGATCACGCGACCCGGGTAGGCCTCGTGCATGGGGCCAAGGCCCACGGGACGCATCATCGCGGCCGTAATGCCGACGATGTCATCGCGCGTGGCGGCCTGAGCGCAGATCTCGTCGGCGAAGACTCCCGTCCACCCGAAGCGCTCGGGCGCCACCGGGAGACCGGTCTCGGGGTGAATCGGGCCGACCGCGTGGAAGCGGTCGGCGATGTCTTCCTCGGCTGGCGTGTAACCGCGACCCTTTTCGGTGATCATGTGGACGAGGACCGGCTCCTCGAGGGAACGCCCGCGGCGCAGAGCGGTCTCGACCGCCGCGATATCGTGGCCGTTCACAGGGCCGATGTACTTCAGGCCCAGGTCCTCGAACATGACCTGGGGCATCAACGCATCCTTGATGCCCGACTTCAGGCCGTGCAGCGCGTCGTAGGCCGCACGTCCCGGCGTTCCGTGGCTCAGCAGGTGCTGCTTGCCCCACGCCAGGGCCTTCTCATATCTGGCGGAGGTGCGCAGCGCGTCCAGATGGGCGGCGAGACCGCCGATCGTCGGAGCATAGGAGCGACCGTTATCGTTGACGATAATCATGATGCGGCGGTTCTTCGCCGTCGCAATGTTATTGAGCGCCTCCCAGGCGAGACCACCGGTCAGCGCGCCATCGCCAATCACGCCCACGGTCCACGTGCGATCCCCCTGGCGATGCTTCTCGCGCGAGATGCCATCCACCCACGCGATCGATGCCGACGCGTGCGAGGACTCGACGACGTCGTGCTCCGATTCGGCGCGCGACGGGTAGCCAGACAGGCCACCCGGGCAACGCAGCGACGAGAAATCCTGACGCCCCGTCAGCAGTTTATGCACGTACGCCTGGTGGCCAGTGTCAAAAACGATCGTGTCCTGCGGGGACCGGAACACCCGGTGCAGGCCGATCGTCAGCTCGACGACGCCCAGATTGGGGCCCAGATGCCCGCCCGTTCGCGACACGTTGTCAATCAGGAACCCGCGAATTTCCACCGCCAATTCGTCCAGCTGCTCGCGTTCCAAGCGACGCAGCTCCCGCGGTGCGGTGCAGCGCGACAGCAGGTCGCGTGACTCTCGTGTTCCAGACATGAGAACCAGTGTAGTTGCCCAAGCGTCTCATCTACAGATCAAAGTGCATGTCAGGCACGTTCGACCCACGCAGGCGACAAGCGTGGGCACTAAGATAGGTGGTGTTGGCTCGCCGCACCGCTTAAGGAGGCACTATGTCCGTCACCGTCGCACCCCACGGCCTGTGGAAGTCCCCGATTTCGGGTGATTCCTTCACTGCCCGTTCGGTCACGCTCTCCCAGGTTCGCGTCGACGGACCCGACACCTACTGGGTGGAGGGACATCCGCGCCAGGGCGGACGCGGGACGCTGCTGCGCCGTCGCGGTACGGGAGAAACGGGCGAGGTTCTGCCTCTCATCGACGGTTCCCGCTTGCCCGATGTCGGCACGCGCGTGCACGAGTACGGCGGCAAGGCATACGCCGTTCACCACGGCGTCATCGTGTTCTCCGATCAGACCGACGGCCGCGTCTACGCCTTTGATACTGCCGATCCGCGTCGCGTCGTGCGTCCTCTGACGACTCTGTCGAAGGTTCGCTACGGCGACTTCTGGATCGCCGACGTGCGCGACCTCGTGTACGCGGTCGCCGAGGATCACTCTGCCCCGGGCGAGCCCGTCAACAAGATTGTCGCTATTCCTCTCGATGGCTCCGCCGCCCGCGACGACAGCGCGATCATCACGGTTTTCGAGGGCACCGACTTCGCTCAGGCTCCGACGGTCTCCCCCGACGGCACGAAGATCTCCTGGATCACGTGGAACCACCCGAACATGCCGTGGACATACTCTCAGCTGCGCGTCGCATCCCTGACCTTCGAGGGCACCATCGATCAGGAGGTCGTCCTGGTGGATCGCCCGGGCGTGTGCGTCTACGAACCGCGCTGGACGCTCGACGGCGATCTCATCCACGTGGATGACTCCGCTGGCTGGGCGAACCTGTACCGCACCCAGGGCTTCGTGTGGCAGGAGGGCGAGGACACGAACGCCTGGACCTCGCGTCTGCGCACTCGCGCGCTGCACCCGGGACCTCACGCGTTCTCGCACCCGCACTGGCAGCTGGGCTTGCACTCCTACGACAACTACGACAACGACTACCTCGTGTGCTCGTGGGCCGAGGACCAGGTCTGGCACGTCGGTACCGTGCGCATCGACAACGGCATGGCCGAGGAGTGGGCGACCGGCTGGTGGCCGATCGGTAACGTCGCCGCAGCGGACGGGCGCGTCGTCTTCCTCGCGGACTCCGCGACGCATACTCCCGCGATCATCGAAGTGTCGCGCGGCAAGACCAAGGTTTTGCGTCCCTCGTCGGAGGCCGAGGTGCCCACCGCCCTCGTCTCAACGGCCGAGATGCTCACCTGGAAGACCTCGGACGGCGAGGAGGCTCACGGCTTCTACTACGCGCCCGTGAATCCCGAGTTCGCCGCCCCCGAGGGTGAGCTGCCCCCGCTCATCGTCAACGTGCACGGTGGACCGACTGAAGCAGCCCGCCCCGGCCTGCAGGTTCCCTTCCAGTACTGGACCAGCCGCGGCTTTGCAGTTCTGGACGTGAACTTCCGTGGGTCGACGTCCTTCGGCCGTCCCTACCGTGAGCGTCTCAACGGCAATTGGGGTGTCATGGACGTGCAGGACTGCGTCGACGGTGCCCAGTACCTCATCGATCTGGGCCGCGTCGATCCCCAGCGAATCGCGATCCGGGGACGCTCTTCCGGTGGCTTCACCGTGCTCAACGCGCTTGCGTCCTCCGACGTGTTTACCGCCGGCGCGTCGTTCTCGGGCATCGCCGACCTGGTGAAGCTGAAGGAAACCAGCCACAAGTTCGAGTCGCACTACGACGGAATCCTTCTCGGCACCGACGACACCTCCGACCCGGTGTGGGCACAGCGCTCGCCCATCAACCGTGTCGGTGAGATTAAGGCACCGCTCATGCTCCTGCAGGGCACCGACGACCCGGTCGTTCCCGCCTCGCAGGCCCAGGAGATGTACGAGGCACTGCGCGCCAACGGCAACGCGGTCGCCCTCAAGCTCTACCAGGGAGAGGGGCACCTCTTCCGCTCGGCCATCAACATCAAGGATGCGTGGCAGTCGGAGCTGGCCTTCTACAGGACCGTCTGGGGCATCGCCACTGATGCCCCCATTCACGTGGAGATCGCAAACCTGTGACACCCCAACGTCAGTCCCCGCAGCCAGTGGAACCGGCTGCGGGGACTCGCTTGCGCGTCGGCCACGCGGTCGCCGCACATCGTTCCCTGCTCGGCGTGGCCGCCGCACTCGTGGGCGCGGTCGTCGGCGCGGCAGCCGTCGTCTTTAACCTGGCGATTCGCGCGTGGACGTGGGTCTCCACCGGCTTCGACGAGTACACGACCCATATCGGACAGTCGCACGGAGTGTGGGGCTGGGCGCCGTGGATCTTCCTGCTTCTCTCCCCCGCGATCGCCGGCCTGCTGTACGGGCCGCTCATCCAGCGCTTCGCACCCTCGGCGAAGGGCCACGGCATCCCCGAGGTGATGCTCGCGGTGCGCCGGAAGGGTGGGCGCATCCCGGGGCGCGTCGCGGTTGTGAAGATCCTGGCCTCGGCCCTGACAATCGGCTCGGGCGGGTCGGCGGGGCGCGAGGGGCCAATCGTGCAGGTGGGCGCGTCGCTGGGATCCACCATCGCGTCGTGGCTGCGCATGCCCGTCTCCCGCGTGGTTCTGTTGGCCTCGTGCGGGTCGGCGGCCGGCATTGCAGCCACGTTCCACGCCCCCCTCGCAGGCGCGGTGTTCGCCCTCGAGGTCATCCTCGTCGAGTTCACGGCCGAGACCTTCGGCTTCGTCGTACTCTCAGCGGTGACCTCCTCCGTGGTCGCACGCATCCTGCAGGGCGACGAGATGGTCATTCGCGTCGCCGACAACCTGACCTTCGCGTCGATGTCGGACATCTGGTGGGTGGCGCTCCTCGGCCTCGTCGCCGGCCTGTGCGGCCTCGGGTTCTCGAAACTCCTGTACGCCTCGGAGGACGCGATCGACTGGCTGTGGGCGCGCACGCACCTGCCCGAGTGGGCGCGTCCGGGCGTGCTCGGCCTCGCTCTCGGCACGGCTCTCGTTTCGTTCCCGTACATGTACGGCTCGGGCTATCCGCTCGAGGAGGAGGCGATCGCAGGGAACTATTCGATCGCCTTCCTGCTCGCCCTCATGCTGGGCCGCGCAGTATTCACGTCGTTCACCATCGGTATGGGCGGTTCGGGCGGCGTCTTTGCGCCCACGCTGTTTATCGGCGCGATGGCGGGAGCCGCCTTCGGAGATATCGTTTCTCCCCTGTCGGATTCGCCCGTCGGTGTGTTTGCCGTGGTCGGCATGGGCGCCGCCTTCGCGGGTGCCGCGCGCGCCCCGATGACGGCGGTCCTCATCATCGTGGAGATGACCGGCCAGTTCTCGTTGATCCTGCCGATGATGCTCGCGGTCGTCATCGCGACGGGCGCCTCGCGTTTCCTGACCCGCGCGACGATCTACACGGAAAAGCTGCGCCGGCGCGGCGACGTCCTCGACGACCCGGTCGAGGGCACGCTGCTCGGCACTCGCGCGGCGTCCGAGTGGATGACGGAGGCTCCCGAGAAGCTCTCGTGCCGCGCGAGCGCCGCGTCAGCCATTGCTGCCCTGCGCCGCACGAAGGAGACCGTGCTGCCCGTCGTGAACGAGGACAGGCGTTTCGTCGGCCTCGTGTCCTCGCTGCGCCTGGCCGAGCTCACGCAGGAGGATGGATCCCTGGACGCTCCCCTGTCGGAATTGCCTCTCATCGACGAGGCCGTGGCCGCCTTCGCTCCCCCGTCCGAGGTCCTCGGGGCGCTGCGGCGCACGGGGTTGCAGTCCCTTCCCGTCGTGGATGAGGATCGACGAGTCGTCGGCTGGGTGTCCGAGCGCGACCTGGTGGATCGCATGTACCGCGACCAGCGCCGCGCGATCGAGGCCCGCACGCAGACGTCGTGGGGCTCGCGCATGCAGGAGCGCAGGAGAAGCCGCTAGCTGCTCAGGACAGAGACCATCTCCACGTGGTGGGTGTGCGGGAAGAGGTCCCATGCCTGCAGCGATTCGAGCTGGTATCCGTCCTCGGTGAGGGTGCGCAGGTCGCGTGCGCCCGCCGCCGGGTCACAAGACACCAGGACCACACGAGGGGCACCCGTGGCGGCGATCGCCTCGCACACCTCGGCACCCGCACCGGCGCGCGGCGGATCCGCCACGACGACGTCCGGCACGGCACTCAGCTGGCCAGACAGGTCGACAACACCCTCGCGATCCACGTTTCCGGTGAACGCGTCCACCCAGTCGAAGGCCGCGAGGTTCTCGCCGGCGTCACGCACGGCGCCCTCGTCACCCTCGAGCGTCACGACGCGCCCCGACTCGCCGACGGCGCGCGCGAGCGGCACGGAGAACAGGCCAGCACCCGAGTACAGCTCCATGACCGCGCGACCAGCCCCGGCCTCGCCTGCGCCGAACGCAGCAGTCAGCACAGCGTTCGCGAGCACCTCGGCGCCGCGCACGTGCGTCTGCCAGAAACCGGAGGGCCGCACGTAGTACGACTCGACGCCGGAGCCGACGGGCACATTCCAGCGCAACACGTCGGCGTCGATGCGCAGGCCGTCGGTGGCGTACGTGTCCTCGCCGATCAGGACGACGGGATCGCCGCCGGAGGGGGCCACCGCGCGCACGCGGTCACCCGGCTTCCACAGGCGACGCCACGGCGTGTCCTCATCGAAAAGTCCGAGCTCGCGGATCGCGGGCACAGCCAGCGGCATGTCCTCGAGCGCGATGACGCGGCGGCCGCGGAACTCGTGCATGCCGGCGCACCCATCCGCGTCGATAACGACGTCAATGCGAGAGCGGCGACCGGTCAGCGGATCGTTCGCATCCTCATCGCCCGGCGCGGGAGCGAC